>JBAREU010000089.1:0-12647 GCA_049796515.1 Solirubrobacterales bacterium | reverse complement strand
GCCTAACACCCGCCTGCGGCGGGTGTAATGAAGAGCCGCTTCGCGGCGGACGCCACTCCGCGGTGCCGATGGGAGGCGCCGGCGAGGCACACCCGACGCCCTTTTTCTCCCGCCGACTATGGTTCTCCGCCGTGAAGGCAATTCAGATCGACGAGTTCGGGGGCCCCGAGGTACTTCAGTTCCGCGATGTGGAGGACCCCGTCGCCGGTGACGGAGAGGTTGTGGTCGAGGTTGCGCGATCGGGGATCAACTTCGCCGATACGCATGCGACGCGGAACGACTATCTGGCTGAGCAGCAGCTTCCGCTGATCCCTGGCGGTGAGATCAGTGGGCGGACGGCCGACGGCCGACGGGTGGCGGCGCTGCTCGGCGGCGGCGGTTACGCGCAGAAGGTTGCGGTGCCCGAGGCGAACCTGATCCCGGTTCCCGACGAGGTCGACGACGATCAGGCTGCGGCGTTGCTGCTCCAGGGCCTGACCGCGATGGCGCTGGTGCGGCGTTGCGCGCGGATCGAGCCGGGCGAGACGCTGCTGGTTGAGGCCGCCGCCGGTGGCACGGGCTCGCTCGCGGTGCAGCTCGGTAAACGCGCCGGGGCGAAGGTGATCGGGCTCGCCTCCAGCGAGGAGAAGCGGACGTACGTGGAACGGCTGGGCGCCGCCGCCACGGTCGATTCCCGCGCCGAGGACCTGAAGGAGGCGATCCTTGCCGCCAACGACGGCAAGCGGGTCGATGCGGTCCTGCACATGAGCGGCGGTGACGCTTTCGACGCCGAGCTAGCGGCGCTGGCGCCGCTCGGCCGGATGGTCGTCTTTGGCATCGCCTCGCGCGAACAGCGTGAGGTTTCCACCGCCGCCCTGTTGCGCGGCTCCAAGGCGGTGATCGGCTTCTGGCTGGTCCACCTGCTGATGCGACCCGCCGAGGCCGGGCCGATGATCGCCGAGCTGCTCAGCGCTGTCGCCGGCAGCGAGCTCGCCGTCAACGTCGGCGACGTCTACCCGCTGTCGGAAGCGGCGCGCGCCCACGAGGACCTGATCGCCCGCCGTACCACCGGCAAGCTCTTGCTGGACCCGACCAAGTGACCGCCTTCAAGGAGCTGGGGCTGGCGCCGGAGATCCAGCAGGCGCTGGACGAGCTCGGCTACGAGGAGCCCAGCCCGATCCAGGAGAAAGCGATCCCGGAGCTGCTTGCCGGCCACGACGTGATCGGCCAGGCGCAGACCGGGACCGGCAAGACCGCCGCCTTCGGTCTGCCGCTGCTCCAGTACGTCGACCCCGCCGTCGACGAGGTACAGGCGGTCGTCCTCACCCCGACCCGGGAGCTCTGCATCCAGGTGACCCAGGCGCTGCGCGCCTACGCCGAGCACCTCGAGGTCGAGATCGTCGCCGTCTTCGGCGGCGCGCCGATCAAATCGCAGCAGTCGCAGTTGCGCGCCGGAGCCCACGTCGTCGTCGCCACCGTCGGGCGGATGATGGACCTGATGTCGCGCCGCTCGCTGGTCCTCACCGCGGCCCGCTACATCGTGCTCGACGAGGCCGACGAGATGCTCGACCTGGGTTTCATCGAGGACGTCGAGAAGATCCTGCGGATGTGCCCGAGCGGTCGCCAGACGGCGCTCTTCTCGGCGACGATGCCGCCGCCGGTCAAACGGCTCGCCGAGAGCTACATGTACGACCCGCAGACGATCAAAATCACGCCCAAGAAGTTGACCGTCGACGCAATCGCACAGGCCTTCGTCGAGGTACCGGCGAAAGACAAGGCGGCACGCCTGGTCGAGCTGTTGAAGACGGAGGAGCCGGAGCAGGCGATCATCTTCTGCCGCACCAAAATCGGCGCCTCGAAGCTGGAGAAGACGCTGAAGGACAAAGGCCTCGACGTGAAGGCGCTACACGGAGACATGAGCCAGGGCTCGCGCGACGGGGTGATGATCGCCTTCAAGGACCACCGGGTGCGACTCCTCGTCGCCACCGACATCGCCGCCCGCGGGCTCGACATCGAGCACGTCACCCACGTCATCAACTACGACGTTCCCGCCTCCTCGGAGGTCTACGTGCACCGCATCGGGCGCACCGGGCGAGTCGGCCGCACGGGCCGCGCGATCACCCTGGTGACGCCGGCCCAGCGCGACGAGATCGGACGGATCGAGCGCGACGTTAAGACCACGATCGGCGAGTGGGAGAGTCCGGAGGAGCGGATGGAACACGCGCCCCGCCCGCGCCGCCGCGAGCGTGCCAAGGTGCCCGAGGACAGCGGTGAGCCAACCTCGGTCGTCGAGGCCGCCAACGGCAAGCCGGTCAAGCTCTTCGTCAACCGGGGCGAGCGCAGCGGCATCGACGAGGAGGATTTGCGCTGGGCGCTGCGCGAGGGCGCCGTCCTCCCCGAGGAGGCGATCCACGACGTCCGCGTCCTGCACCGCTTCTCCTTTGTCGAGGTCGATCCCGATCAGGCGGACCGCACGGTCGAGTTCCTCGACGGGACCAAGCTGAAGGGCAAGGAGATCCGTCTCGAGATCGCCAAGAGTTAGCGGCGATTGAAGTCAGTTCAGATCGGGGTTCTTTTTCGGTATCCAATAGGTTTCGAGTCACTTATTTCCTACTAAAGGAGAAACTCGAAACATGGCTCGATTCTGGAAGGCTCTTTCCTTCTCGAACGTGGTCGCCTGCCTGGCGCTCTTCGTGGCGCTCGGCGGCTCGGTTTACGCCGCCGGCAAGATCAGCGGCAAAGAGATCAAGCGCAGCTCATTGCCGGGCAACCGCCTGAAACCGAAGACGGTCACCGCCCGGCGGATCAAGCCCGGGACGCTCACTGGCCGTCAGATCAGGCCCCATTCCCTAACCGGCAATGAGATCAACCAGAAGTCGCTCACCGAAATCAGCGCTGCCGGACTCGCCAACGTGCAGTACGAGGCAGTAACGGTGTCGCTTCCAACCAGCGGCAGACCGGGCACGACCGCCACGGCCAACTGCCCTCAGGGCGCCTATGCGATCGGCGGCGGGGCAACTGTGAGCGACGATGACGAAGCCACCGTCAACGACAGTGGCCCAAGCCCGTTGCGCACCGGCTGGTCGGCGACCGCCTTCGCATGGTTCTCCGAGGGCCAAACAATGACGGTCACCGCAGTCTGCGTGTTCGTGGAGAAGCCAGGCGGCACCGTCACCACTCAGCAGCAGGCGCCGAGCGGTGGACCGCAGTACCAGCCAGCCGGCTAGCTCTGGATCGCCGGAGACCGGCCTCGCTCAGTCGGCGGGGCGGGTGCCGGTCAGCTCGGCGATCTTGGCGAAGAGCTGGTCGAAGTCGATTGGCTTGGGGATGTAGGCGGTGATCGCCAGGCCGGAGTGGTCGTCGCCGTTGCCGCCGTCGGTGTGGGCGCTGACTATCAGAGCGGGGGTGTCGACGCCCGCGGCGCGGAGCTCGCGCAGGGCGTCGATGCCCGATTTGCGCGGCATCATCGCGTCGAGCAGCAGGACGTCGTGTGGGGTCGGGGCGCTGCGGACCCCGTCGATCACCTCCTGGCCGTCGGTGGCCGTTTGCACCTCGTGACCCTCCATCTCCAGGCGGGTCCGTAGGAGGAGCAGGATGGTCTCCGAGTCGTCGGCGACGAGGATCCTGGCCATCAGAGTGCCCCCGCGCGATCGGGGGCGACCGCCGGCAGGCGGACGCGGAAGGTCGAGCCCTGCCCGACAGTCGATGCGGCCTCGATCGTGCCACCGTGCAGCTCGATCAGCGACTTGGAGATCGCCAGCCCGAGCCCGGTACCGCCGACCCGCTGGGTCTCGCCGGCGTCGCCGCGGCTGAAACGCTCGAAGATATGGTCCAGTTGCTCCGCCGGTATGCCCGGTCCGTCGTCAATCACGTCAACCTCGACATCGGTAGTCGCGCGGCGGACCTTCACCTCGATACCCGCTCCTTCCGGGCAATACTCGTTCGCGTTCGTCAGCAGGTTCACCATTACTTGGCGAATCCGGTCTCGATCGGCCTCGACCTGCGGTAGGTCGGGCTCGATCTCGAGGCCGAGCCGCTGACGGCGGGCGTCGAACTGCGCGCGCATCGTTCGCACAGCGTCCTCGATCAGGCTTGGCGCGTCGGTGGGCACGGGTTTGATCGTCAGCCGCCCGGCGTCGCTGCGCGCGAGGTCAAGCAGGTCGTTGAGGAGACGGACCAGATGGCGGGTGTTGTCGAGGATCACCTCGACCGTCTCGGCCTGTCCTGGGGTGAGCCGCTCGCGCTCCAGCAGCAGCAGCTCGGCGAAGCCCTGCACCGAGGTGAGGGGGCTGCGCAGCTCGTGCGAGGCGGTGAGGACGAACTCGTCTTTCATCCGGTCGAGTTGGTCGCGTTCGCCGGCACGGCGCTGCAGCTCCTCCGCCATCTCGTTGAAGGCGGCGCCCAGCGTCGCCGTCTCCGAGAGCCCGCCGATCCTGACCCGGGCCTCGAGGTCGCCCCCGGCCAGGCGTCCCGACGCTTCGACAAGGTCCTCGAGCGGGCGGCGCATCGAGGAGATCAGGCCGGTGAAGAGCAGCGCCGCTCCGGTCAGGCCGGCGATCAGCCCCGCCCCGACCAGCAGCGCCGTGTCGCGCGTCTCGCTGGAGATATCGTCGCGGAGGATCTGGCGCTGGCGTTGTTGCGAGACGATCTCGGCGCGCGCCAGAGCCGGTCGCTCACCCTCTGCAAGATCGTTGCGAGCCTCGATCTCGCGCTGGTAGGAGCGCGCGGTGGCGTTCTCGTAATCCTGGCGCTGCTGCAGGAAGCGGGCGACGCCGATCACCGCAAGTCCGGTGAGCACGGCGAAGGCGATCGCGAAGCCGATCGTCAGCCGGTTGGCCAGCGATGGGCTGAGCCGGAACCGTCGTCGGGAATATGCTTGCGAGCCGATGGGCGTGCCTTTCAACTCGTCGACGAAAGGGCGTTTGTCGCAGACCCGCTCTCCCGCAGGAAGGCGGCGAACCTCGGCACGGTGAAGTCGAGCTTTCCCCGTCCGACGCTGTAGACGACTCCCTTCTCGATCAGGGAGGCGCGCAGGGTGGAGGCGGCCTGCACGCTCGAGTAGCCCAGGGCCTCTGAGATCGCGGCACTCTCCTGTGCCCCGTCGCCGAGTGCGGCCATCGCCGCACAGTAGCGGCGCTCGGCCGGGGTCGTGCGCGCCAGCCTCACCGAGAAGAAGTCCTGAGCCAGTTTGCGCTCGACTTCCGGCACGGCGGCTTCGACGTCCTCGACGGAGATCGGGTTGGCCACGGCGACGTCCCAAACCCCGCGTCCCCACTCCTGCAGGAAGTATGGGTATCCCGCCGCTCGCTCGAGCATCAGCCCGAGCGCGTCATCGGCGTAGGCGACTTCCTGCGCACGTGCCGGCAGTGCCAACGCGTCGCGTGCGTCGCTCTCGTCGAGCGCCCCGAGGCTCGGAAAGGAGAAGAGCCGCTCTGCGTAGGTCTTCGCCTCCGTCAGGGCGCCCGGCAGAGTTGGAAGTCCAGCTGCGACGACGGTGATTGGAAGGGCCTTTTGGTTTGCCCGGTGGATGGCGGCGACCAACGCCTCGAGATCGTCCCGGCCTGCCAGCTGCAGCTCGTCGAGGAGGATCGCCGCTCCACTGCCGCCCTCCGCGGCGGCGCGGCCGAGCTCCTGGAAGATCTCGACGAGATCGGTCTCGAGGTCGCCGCTGTCGGCGGTTCCCAGGGCCGGCGCCACCTCGAAGCCGAACTTGATGGCTCCATCGCTCGCCACGCTTGCCGAGAAAGAGGCAAACGCGGACTTGAGCCGGCCAATTGCTCGCCTGCCGATCCGCTGCGCATCGAGCTGTCTGATGGCGTTGAAGAGGGTCCGGGCAACGACGGCGCGAAAATCGTCCCCCCGGCGGACCTCGGCGAAGGAGGTCGCCCAAGCCGCTTCGATTGCCACCTCCTCGAGCTTGTTGAGCAGAACGGTCTTGCCGACACCGCGAAGCCCATGGATCACCAGCCCCTGCTCGGGCGCTCCGTGGGAGAGCCGGCCGAGCACCACCCTGAACCGATCGATCTCCCGGTCTCGTCCGGTCAGCGCCGCCGGCCGGGAGCCTGCGCCCGGCGTATAGGGGTTCCGGTAGGCGTCCACAGAGCGAGTCTAACTCAATCTCCAGCTATATTCTTATTTTTCTATACACAAGGATATTGATGCATACCGGCCCAGAATATGCTTGCGACCTGATGGGCGACGAGGCTACAGGCACGTCCGACGGGATCGCCGCGGCGCCGGAGGGGATCGACCGGGCCGGCGTCGAGGCTTGGTTCGAGCGGCATATCGAGGAGGTCGAGCTGCCGCTCTCCTTCGAGCGGATCTCCGGCGGTCACTCGAACCTCACCTACGGCGTTGCCGACGCCGCTGGGCAGCGCTGGGCGCTGCGGCGGCCGCCGCTCGGCAAGCGGCTCGGCTCTGCCCACGACATGGGGCGCGAGCACAAGGTCGTCTCGGCGCTGGGGCCGACCCCGGTGCCGGTGGCGCCGATCGTCGGGCTCTGTGAGGACGACGCGATCAACGGCGCGCCCTTCTACGTGATGGAGTTCGTCGAGGGGCCGATCCTGCGTGGCCTCGCCGAGGTGGACGCCTTCCCGGATGAGGCCGACCGGCGGGCGATCGGCGAGCGGGTCGCCGACACCCTGGTCGAGATCCACGCGGTCGATCCCGATGCCGTCGGGCTCGGCGACCTCGGTCGCAAGGAGGACTACGTCGCCCGGCAGCTTCACCGCTGGCAGGGTCAGTGGGAGAAGTCGAAGACGCGCGAGCTGGCCACGATCGACACCGTCCACGAGCGGCTCGCCGCCCGCATCCCCGAGCAGGGCCCGGCGACGATCGTCCACGGCGACTACCGGCTCGACAACATGATCCTCACGCCAGGCGGCGAGGTCGCCGCCGTGGTCGATTGGGAGCTCTGCACGCTCGGCGATCCCCTTGCCGACGTCGGCCTGCTGATGGTCTACTGGCCCACGCGAGGCGAGGAGCCGATCGCCCTCGGCCAGCCCGCAAATCTGGCTCCGGGGTTCCCCACCAACACGGAGTTGCGCGAACGCTACGCCGAGCGTTCCGGTCGCGACCTCTCCCAGCTCGACTTCTTCGTCGCCCTCGGTTACTGGAAGCTGGCGGTCATCCTCGAGGGCGTCTACGCCCGCTATGCCGCCGGCCAGTACGGCAAGGTCGATCCGGGCATCGAGCACTTCGCTCGCTTGGTCGAGCGCCTGGCCGAAGCCGCTGAGGCGGCCGAGGCGCGCGACTGAGCCGTGCCTTTACCGCAAATCCGTTGTCCAATGGCCTTGACGGCGACCGACCGACCTGATTTGGTGCGGGAATCCCCCGCAAATGGGAGTGGAGGCTCGTCCGAATTTCCTCCGCCCGCGATCAAGGAGAAACTCTTGAAGCAGATTCGCAAGCGGCTCACGTACGCAAACGTGATGTCGTCGCTGGCCGTCTTCCTCATCCTCGGAGGCGCCACCGCCTTCGCCGCCGTCAAAAAGGTCGGCCCCAACGAAATCAAAGCGAACTCGATCAAAACCGGCAAGATCGTCAAAGAAGCTGTGACCGCCGGCAAGATCAAAAAAGCCGCGGTGAACGAGAGCAGGCTCGCCGACGGAGCGGTCACGACCAACAAACTCGCCGACAACGCAGTGACGACGCCGAAGATCGCCGCTGATGCGGTCACGACTGCGAAGATCGCCAAAGAGGCCGTGACGAACGAAAAGATCGCCGCCAACGCGGTGACCGACGCGAACATCGCCAATGGTGCGATCTCGGCGAACAAGCTCGGCGCGATCACCGTGCAGACGGAGACCGCCACGGTCGCCACCGGTGGCGACGGATCGGCAAACGTCGAATGCCCAGCTGGTCAGCGGGCGATCTCGGGCGGTGGCGCCTGGGACATCTTCGCCGCGAACCTGTCCTTTCTCTCCACCCGTCCAATCAGGAGTGTGCTTGACAATGGCCAGATGGCCGATGGCGAGGTGGCCTTGGGCTGGCGCGCCAGCGGTCACAACGCATCGGGCAGCCCGGTGGACATCCTCGTTTGGGTTCTCTGCGCTTCCTAGCTCGAACTGCATAGAAGCCGATGTCGCAAAAGGCTGGGCGAAAGCCCGGCCTTTTGCTTGGGCCGATGCGGTCCTCGCCGCTCGCTCAGATCGGCCGCGGCGCGTGTCTCGGCTCGAGCTCGCCGCTCGCTTCCGCCTCGGCGCGCTTTGACCAGCGGTTGAGCTCGCGGCGGGCGAGGACCATCTTGTGGACCTCGTCGGGGCCGTCGGCGAGGCGCAGCATGCGGCTGAAGCGCCAGAGGGCGGCGAGGGGGGTGTCGTCGGTCATGCCGAGCGAGCCGTGGATCTGGATCGCCCGGTCGAGCACCTCCATCACCATGTTGGCGGCGACGATCTTGATCGCCGAGATCGACTGGCGGGCGGCGCGCTTGCCCTCGGTGTCCATCTTCCACGCCGCGTACATCGTCAGGAGGCGGGCCTGGTCGATTTCCATCCGCGAGGTGGCAATCGCCTCCTGGACGAACTGCTTGTCGGCCAGCGGCCCGCCGAAGGCCTGGCGCTCGTTGGCTCGCCGGCACATCATCTCGTGCGCCCGCTCGGCCGTACCGATCGCCCGCATGCAGTGGTGGATGCGCCCCGGGCCGAGCCGGTCCTGGGCGATCGCGAAGCCCTTGCCCTCCTCGCCGAGCAGGTTGGCGATGGGGACGCGGCATTCTTCGTAGCGGATCTCGCAGTGGCCGGGGCCCTTGTCGTGGCCCATCACCGGGATCGGCCGCACGAGGTTGAAGCCGGCCGTGTCGGTCGGCACGCAGATCATCGAGGCGCGGGCGTAGGGGGGCGCCTCGGGGTCGGTGACGACCATCGCGATCGCCAGCTCGGCGCCGACCGCGCCCGAGGTGAACCACTTGTGGCCGTCGATCACCCACTCGTTTCCGTCGCGCACGGCGCGCGCCTGCAGCAGGGTCGGGTCCGAGCCGGAGACGTCGGGCTCGGTCATCGAGAAGCAGGAGCGGATCCGTCCCTCCAGCAGCGGCTCTAGCCAGCGCTCGCGCTGCTCCTCCGTCCCGTGCTCGGCGAGGATCTCCATGTTGCCGGTGTCGGGGGCGGAGCAGTTGAACGCCATCGGCGCTGCCGCCGGGCTGCGCCCCATCTCCTCGCAGAGCAGCCCGTACTCCCAGTTGCTGAGGCCGGGGCCGAAGCGCTCGTCGGGCATGAAGAGGTTCCATAGGCCCTCGCCCTTGGCGCGCTCGCGGACCTCGACAAGGATTTTCGGGTAGGGGACGCCGGGTGCGACCTCGGCGTCGAGCGCCGCCATGATCTCCCGCTCCTGCGGGTAGACGCGGTCGTCGATGAAGTCGAGGATGCGCTCGCGCAGGGTCTCGACCTGGGGGCTGGGCTTGAAGTCCATCTGCTGGGCGTCCTCTCCTCGGGTCCGGTGCGGTGAAAGCTAGCGTGCCTGTGCCGCATGGCGGCTGTAGCGGGCGAAGAGCTCGCCGTCCTCCTCGAGCAGCCAGGCGAGCTCGAGTGGCTCGACGCCCGGTAGGTCCCCCTCGACGATGCGGGGTGCCCCGCCGCCGACCAGCTTCGGGGCGATCGTCAGGAAGAGGTCGTCGACGAGGTTGGCTGCCTGCATCTGCCCGTGTAGACGAGGCCCGCCCTCGCAGAGCAGTGCCCGCACGCCGCGCTTCTGGCGCAGGTGCGCCAACGCCGCGCCGAGGTTGACCTCGCCCTCGTGCCGCACGACCCGCAGCGAGGTCGCCGTCTCGGGCGGCTCGGCCTCCGAGGCGGTGAAGATCAGCACGCGCCCGCCTTCGGTGAAGAGTGGCGCGTCCCAGGGCAGGTCGAGCCCCCCGCTGACGATCACCATCAGCGGGTCGTGGGGTAGGCCGAGCCGCTCCCGCTGTTCCCGTTTGGCCTGGTTGGGCACGGGCCTCCCGTAGCGCTCGGCCCGCATCGTGCCGGCGCCGATCATCACCGCGTCGAAGCGGGTGCGCAGGCCGGCCAGCATCGCCGTGTCGGCATCCGAGCCGATCGGCCCCGAAACCCCGTGGATCGCCGCCCGTCCGTCGACGGTCGCAGCGAAGTTCATCGCCACGTAGGGCCGATCGGCGTGCGGATGCTCCCAGGGGCGGTAGGCGTCGAGCTGCTCTTCGACCGTGGTCGGAGCGGGATCGGGCAAGAGGCGCCGCACCCGGCGGAGCCTAGAGGCTTGATCTAGTACTCGTGCCAGCCCTTGAACTCGCGGCCGGCGAACTCCTGTAGCCCGGCGACGTCGGCGCCGAAGCGGCCGCGCAGGGTCTCGAAGAGGTCGTCGGGCAGCTTCGGCTTCGGTGCCGGCGGCTTCTCCGGGTCGTGGACGACCTTCTCGACCAGCCAGCGCAGCGACTCGGGCAGGCGGTCGAAGTTGCGGTCGAAGGAGCGCAGGCCCGGCAGTTTCACCAGCTTCTCCATCACCTGGTATTTGTCGCCCTGCTTGGCGCTCGACTTCTCCCACTCGCGATCGAACTGCTCCGAGGTGAAGCTCTCGTCGACGCCGGTGAAGCGGAAGGCCTTGCGCATCGTCTCCTCGCGTTCGCCCTGCAGCTCCTCTTGGGTGATCACCTCGATCTGGGCGCGGTCGAACAGCTCTAGGTAGGGCTGCAACTGCATCCAGTACAGCGAGCGGTGGACGTAGGAGGAGTCGGGCTCGGACAGGGTCGGGACCAGCTCGCGGGTCTCGTAACCGGCGCCGGTCGCGTGCACCCAATGCGAGAGGATGCGCTTGATCGGGTCGCGCACCATGTAGAGCAGGCGTGCGTCGGGGCAGTGCTCCTTGATTCGCTCAGGGACGCCCTGGAAGCGGGGCAGGTTGGTGTAGTGGGGGGAGGACTCGCCGCGCACCGGGCAGCGTCCGTCGAAGCGGCTCGCGTACCAGTCGAGGCCGAGGTCCCAGTTCAGCTCCCGGGCGAAGAAGTTGAGCTCCTTCGGCTTCGACATGTGGATTTCGGGGTGCAGACCAAGGTAGTGGTGGATGCTGGTCGTGCCGCACTTGAGCCCGCCGATGATGATCAGGTTTGGCAGCTCGGCGTGGCGCTTGCGGCGGCGGCGGAAACGGCTGCCGCGGTCGCCGGTGAAGCGCTCGCGGGCGCGCCCACACATCGCTTCGTCGGCGGGATCGCGGGGCGCACCGGGCACGGTCTGAGTCGTCTCGGGCTCTGACACGAGCGGGCTAGTGTAGCCATCGTGCTCCCCGCCGACCTAGCATCGAGCTTCGAGTCCTTCGGCCGCGCTGCGGCGGAGTTCTTCGGGCATCTGTCGGAAATCGATTGGACGGCCTTCGCGTTGGCGCTCCTCTGCCTGGCGGCGATGCAGCTGGCCCGAGCCTGGGCCTGGCGCAACGTCCTCCGGGCTGCCTACCCGGGCGTCCGCATCTCTTTTCTGAGCCTCAGCGCCGCCTACCTGGCCGGCGCCGGTATCAACGCGATCCTCCCCGCGCACGCAGGTGACGTGACCAAAGTCTTTCTCGCCAAACGTCAGATCCCGGGCTCCTCCTACCCGGCGGTCACCTCCTCCTTCCTGGTCCAGACCGTCTTCGACACGACCGCCGGCGCGCTGGTTCTCCTCTACGCGATCAGCCAGGGACTGCTGCCCGAGCCGCCGCGCCTTCCCGACCTCCCCGCCTTCGAGATCGCCTTCTGGGCGGAACACCCGCGGGTGCTGCTGATCGCCGTTGTCGGGTTGCTGCTGGCGACCGCGATCGCCGTCTACCTGCTGGCCCACCGGGTGCGGCGCTTCTGGCAGCGGGTCAGGCAGGGGGTCGTGATCCTCTCCACCCCCCGCCGCTACCTGCGCGAAGTGGCCGCCTGGCAGGGGGTGGGTTGGCTCTTCCGCTTCGCCGCCTTCTGGTTCTTCCTCGAGGCCTTCGGCATCGGCGGTACGGTCGGCAACGTGATGCTGGTCATGAGCGTGCAGGCGATCGCGAACATCGTGCCCTTCACCCCGGGCGGTGCCGGCGCCCAGCAGGCGCTCCTGGTCGCGACGCTGCACGGGCCCACCCGCACGGCGGTCCTCTCCTTCTCGGTCGGCACGCAGATCGCGATGGCGGCCTGGTCCGTCTTCCTCGGCTTCGCCGCGATACTGCTGGTCTTCCGCACCACTGACTGGCGCGGCCTGATCCGCCAGGCAGAAGAGGACCGGGCCGCCCCAGACGCCGGATCAGTTTGACCAACCCGGGTAGCGACTCTCGATCTGCCATCGCCAGGGAGGCCGTTCGCCGGCCGGGAACTCGTAGTGGTCGCGGCCGGGGAGAGTCTCGAGCGGTACCAGGGCGGGGTCGTCCTTCAGCAGGACCCTGACGTGGCTCGCAGCTTCGACTCCGACGTGGGTCGCTCGGCGAACGACGTCTTCCCAGCCCAGCCCCGGTCGGTAGAGCCAGTAGGTCAGCTCGACCCAGCCGAGTGAGCGACGGCGGTCGTCGATCTGGACGAAGGCGGTCGTGCGGCGACCGGAGACGGTCAGATGGGCGCCTGCTGCGCCTGGCCGGGGCACGGCGCAGCTCTCGCGCCTGCAGCGGCGGAAGTCCACTGGCACGAGGGGCAGCCCGGAAGGGCCCAGTCGTGCAGCCGGGGCGGGTGCAAGGGCTCGGGTGAGGCGAGCCAGCGGCCAGCCGTAGGCGGGCACAAGGGGATG
>JBAREU010000088.1:0-2178 GCA_049796515.1 Solirubrobacterales bacterium | reverse complement strand
GTCCAGGGGGGCGAGGGCCGACCGTCGGCGTCGATCCCGTCGAGGTCGGTCGAGCAGCTTGCGGCAGGTGCAGGAAGCGGTTTGGCGCGAGCATGGCCCGGGATCGGGGGAACGCGGTGAACCGGATCGGCGACTACGGGATGATCGGCGACTGCCACTCGTTGGCGCTCGTCGGCCGAGACGGATCGATCGACTGGCTCTGCTTCCCCCGGTTCGATTCGCCGTCGGTCTTCGCTCGATCGCTCGATGCGGACGGCGGCCGGTTCCGCGTCGCACCGCTCTCGAAGGCTCTCGACGTCCATCGCACGTACCTGCCTGCCACCAATGTGCTGGCCACGACGTTCGTCACCTCGGACGGCGTGCTGGAGCTCGCTGACTGCATGCCGGTCAGGCCATTGGATCCCGAGCGGCCGGCGGAGGTCGACCACCACGCCTCGGTGCTTCGACGGGCACGCTGCTTGTCCGGGAACGTCACCGTCACCGTCGATCTCCAACCTCGCTTCGAGTACGGCACGGTGCTGCCCAGGTTCACGCTCACGTCCACGACGACCGCCGCCATCGTCGGAGGACCGGACGCGCTGTGGGTGCGGGCGAGCCGAGAGCTCGGCCACGATCGCGAGCACGTGACCGCTCGCTGGGATCTCGCGGCGGGCGATGAAGCGTGGATCGAGGTCGAGTGGACCGAGGCCGCCGATCGCTCACCCCACGACGGCGGCGCCGACCACGCCGCCGCCATGGCGAGGCGCTTTGCCGAGACGGTCGCCTTCTGGGAGGCGTGGCTCGCCCGGTGCACCTATGTCGGCGACCACGAGCGCCGGGTCCACCGGGCCGCGCTCGTGCTGAAGGCCCTCATCTATGCCCCCACGGGGGCCGTTGTCGCCGCGGGGACGACCTCGTTCCCCGAATGGATCGGCGGCGTCCGCAACTGGGATTACCGTTTCACTTGGATCCGCGACGCCACGCTCACGCTGGCTGCTCTGGCGCTACTCGGGTACCTCCCCGAGGCCGCGGCATTCAAGGGCTGGTTGGAACGGACCGGTGCGGGTCGACCCGAGGACCTGCAGATCATGTACCGGGTCACCGGCGAGCGTCTCATGCCCGAGCTCGCGCTCGATCACCTGACCGGCCACCGCAGCTCGGCGCCGGTGCGGGTCGGCAACGACGCCGCGGGACAGCTACAGCTCGACTCGCTCGGTCAGCTGGTCGAGGCGGGCTATCTCTTCGGGCGGGCCGGCGGAGCCTTGAGCGTCGACAATGCCCATTTCCTCAGCCAGGTCGCCGATCTGGCGGTGCGCGCATGGCGCCGCCCCGACCAGGGCATCTGGGAGATCCGTGACGAGCCCAGGCACTTCGTCCACTCGAAGCTCAATTGCTGGATGGCCCTCGACCGTGCCGTGCGCCTTGCCGATACCGGCATGCTCACCGGGGACGTCGATCGCTGGCGGGCCGAACGTGATGCGATCGCTGAATGGCTGCTGTCCGAAGGCTCACCGGACGGTTGGTTCGTGCAGGCCGCCAGTCACCCACTCGCCGACGCCGCCGCCCTGCTCATGCCCGCCCTCGGGTTCCTGCCACCGGCCGACCCGCGGGTGCTGGCCACGATCGATGTCGTCCAACGCGACCTGAGCAACGGTGGGTACGTCCACCGCTATCGCTCGCCAGACGGCCTACCGGGAGACGAGGGTGCCTTTCTTCTCTGTTCGTTCTGGCTGCTCGACGCGCTGGTACACGCTGGGCGCCTCGAGGAGGCCGAGACCTTGCTTGATCGACTGTTCGGTGCCGCGAACGATGTGGGGCTCTATGCCGAGATGGTCGACCCGTCGACGGGCGAGCAGCTGGGCAATACGCCGCAGGCGTTCACCCACATGGCGGTGGTGACCTCGTGTAGCGCCATCTCAGCGGCTCGTCGCGGTGAACTGCCACCGCCCGAGGAGGCCTTCTCATTCATCGAAGCCAGCCTTGATCGTCGGCTGTCGGTGAAAGCTGCCGGAGGCGCACATCTAGGGCTTGACCAGGGGTAACGACCAGCGCGCTCGGAGGGACTCGAACCCCCAACCTTCTGATCCGTAGTCAGACGCTCTATCCAAATTGAGCTACGAGCGCAGGGCGGTTCACTCTACCGGCCGCGGTCGGATCAGCTCGTGGGATCCTCCAGCGAGGTGACGAACAGGGTGTCGT
>JBAREU010000087.1:0-5693 GCA_049796515.1 Solirubrobacterales bacterium | reverse complement strand
GCCCCGCACCGGTGGCGACCTCCTGCAGGGCGGAGGGCTGGGCTTCGAGCGTGCCGCCGGAGTAGTCGAGCGCGGTCGGCGCTCCGCGGCCGTTGCCGGCGAACGCACCTTCGACCTGCGAGGGATCGACTTCGATTTCGGCGTTGAAGACGAGCTTGCTGAATTCCTCCCAGATCGAGTGCATCAGCTCCTCGAACATCGCGAAGCCTTCGTTTTTGTAGGCGACGAGCGGATCGATCTGGGCGAAGCCACGCAGGTGGATGCCCTCGCGCAGGTAGTCCATGTCGTAGAGGTGCTCGCGCCAGCGGTTGTCGATCACCTGGAGGAGGATCGAGCGCTCCAGGTAGCGCATCAGCTCCTCGCCAAGCTGGGTCTCGCGATCGTCGTAGGCGCTCATCGCGTCTTCGTCGAGGGCGTCTTTGAGCTTTTCGCGGTCGACCGTCTCCGGCGCCATCGATCCGATGTCGAGGCCGACCGGCCAGATTTGGCGCAGTTGCTGCTCCATGCCCGACATGTCCCATTCGTCCAGATCGTCGCCCGGCGTGTACTCGTCGACGAGGCGCTCGATCACTCCCTCTAGCTCGTCGCGGGCGATGTCCGACATGTCGCGCCCTTCGAGGATCTCGCGGCGGTATCTGTAGACGACGCGACGCTGCTCGTTCATCACGTCGTCGTACTCGAGCACCCGTTTGCGGATCAGGAAGTTCTGTTCCTCGACCTTCTTCTGCGCGCCCTCGACCGTTTTGCTCAGCATTTTGGCCTCGAGCGGCAACTCCCCACCCTCCTCGTCCACCGGACCGAGGCGGTCGAGGATTTTGAAGATGCGATCGCCGGCGAAGAGCCGGATCACGTCGTCTTCGGCGGAGAGGAAGAAGCGCGTCTCGCCGGGGTCTCCCTGGCGGCCGGAGCGGCCGCGCAGCTGGTTGTCGATGCGGCGCGATTCGTGCCGCTCGGTGCCACAGATGTAGAGGCCGCCCAGCTCGCGCACCTCCCCGGCCTCCGCCTTGCATTGCGGCTCGACCTCGGCGACCTTCGCCTCCAGCGCCTCCTCGTAGCCCTCGTCCCCGGAATTGAGGTCCTGCTTCTTCAGCTCTTTCTGCGCCAAATGCTCGGGGTCGCCGCCGAGCTTGATGTCGACGCCGCGACCGGCCATGTTGGTGGCAATCATCACCGCGCCCTTGCGCCCGGCTTCGGCGATCCGCTCGCCCTCTCGCTGGGCGTGCTCGGGCTTGGCGTTCAGCACCGCGTGCTCGACCCCGCGCCGTTTGAGCTCGCCGGAGATCATCTCCGAGACCTCGACCGAGACGGTCCCGACGAGGATCGGCTGGCCTTTCTCGTGGCGGGCGACGATCTCCTCGAGCACGGCCTTCCACTTGCCGTCCTTCGTCTTGAAGATCTGGTCGTTGTGGTCGGCGCGAACCATCGGCCGGTTGGTCGGGATCTCGACCACCGGCACTTTGTAGATCTTCATGAACTCGGTGGCCTCGGTCAGGGCCGTGCCGGTCATCCCGGAGAGCTTGTCGTAGAGCCGGAAGTAGTTCTGCAGGGTGATCGTGGCGAGGGTCTGGTTCTCCTCGCCGATCGTGACGCCCTCCTTCGCCTCCGCCGCCTGATGCAGGCCCTCCGACCAGCGCCGGCCCTCGAGGATGCGACCGGTGAACTCGTCGATGATCATCACCTGGCCGTCGACCACGGCGTAGTCCTTGTCCTTCCTGTAGAGGGACTCGGCCTTGAGCGCCTGGCTCAGGTGGTTGACGAGGCTGCCGTGCTCGCTCAGGTAGAGGTTGTCGACGCCGAGGAACTCCTCGGCGCGCTTGACCCCGCGCTCGGTCGGCGAGACGGTCTTGTGCTTCTCGTCGAATTCGTAGTCGTACTCAGCCTCGGAGGTGTCTTTGGACTCGCCCAGCGAGCGCAGCCGGTCTTTCGCCGGGACGCCCTCCATCTGGCGGGCGAGACGGGCGAACTGGTAGTAGATCTGCGCCGCCTGTTCGGGCACGCCGGAGATGATCAACGGCGTGCGCGCCTCGTCGATCAGGATGTTGTCAACCTCGTCCACGATCGCGAAGTTGTGGTCGCGCTGCACGCAGTGCTCCAGCGCATCGGACATGTTGTCGCGCAGGTAGTCGAAGCCGAACTCGGAGTTGGTGCCGTAGATGACGTCGCAGGCGTATTTGACCTGCCGCGCCGCGTGGTCGTCGGGGTCTTGGATCGCCGCGACGCTGACCCCGAGCGCGTCGTAGATCGGCTTCATCCATTCGGCATCGCGGCGTGCCAGGTAGTCGTTGACGGTGACGACGTGGACGCTGTCGCCGGCCAGCGAATTGAGGAAGACCGCCAGGGTCGCGGTCAGGGTCTTGCCCTCGCCGGTCTTCATCTCGGCGATCGCCCCGTCGTGCAGGGCCATGCCGCCGATCAGCTGCACGTCGAAGTGGCGCTGGCCGATGCTGCGCCGCGCCGCCTCGCGGGTCAGGGCGAAGGCCTCGGGCAGCAGATCGTCGAGCGACTCGCCGCCCCGCGCACGCTCGCGTAGTGCATCGGCCTCGGCGCGCAGCTCATCGTCGCTGAGCAGCTCCATCTCGGGCTCGATCGCGTTGATCCTCGCGGCCCGCTTCTCATAAGCCTTGAACTTGCGGCTTTCGCCGACACGCAATGCGCGCGTGACCATATCCCTAGCGTTCGCCATCGCTCAAGGGTAGCGATGGCGCCTGGGCGGGGCACCCCTGCCAGGGGAGGCGCCAAAGCTGTGGATCGCGTAGCCAGCGGCCTCGCGCCCTGCACAGGCCGCGGGCCGGGATCGCTCCCGGCCCGCCTTCACCGCTCCCGGTCCCCGATCAGGGGTACCGACTACTAGTCGGAGATTGAGATTGCCGTCGGGTCCCCTGTTCCGTTGACTGCTTCGACTGTGAGGTCGACGTCGAGTTTGCCAGTGCTGGTTGTTTGGTTTGGGCAGAAAAAGGGGGCTTCGATGCCCGCCTTGTCGATATGAATGCCTTCAAAGGTTCCCGCGATGTCGATGTAACCGTTTCCTAGATCCGTGGCGTGGGCGCCTTTCAATCCTGCCTGTTCTTTGAGTTTGAGAATGCAAAATGGTTCGTCGTTGTCATGTTTTGGTTCGGTTTTATACATTGTGATCGCAATGCTTTTCCCTCCAGGACACACTATGTCTGTAGTGACTCCATATGTGCCTTCTTCGTTCCCGATGGGCGTTGTTTCGCCGATGTTGAGCACGTAGTCGCAGCCATTCATCTCCACTGTCATTCGCCAGATTCCGGCCACAATGCAGTTTTCCTGTTTATAGTGAGGAGTGAGTGTGACTCTCGTGGCACCGCTTAGAATCAGCGCGTGTGGTGTCACGTTATATTTATGTCCCGTGTACGTGCTTCCCGGACATTCGGCTTTGGCGCCAAACGCTGTCAGGGCATTCGCCCCTGCCCCTCCTGTCTCTTTTGCCGTCAGTGTCACCGGGGTGGATTTTTCCGATGTCAGGAGTCCCTGTTCTTCCTGAGCCAACGCGGTTGATAGCCCCCCGGCACTCATTGCGAGGGCGGCCACTAGGGCGAGCACCAAAATCTTGAGGCTGCGAATCATTATCTCTTCCTTTCGATTGGGTCGATCCTCTCCCTAGCCGGGGTACGTGAGGCGCTGCACCGGTTAGGAAGAGCCGAAGTGACTGGGCCGGGATCGCTCCCGGCCCAGTCACTCAATTAGAGAGGTTGATCTGAACTAGGCGGCCAGGTCGGTGACTGTGATGGGTGTTGGGAAACCGCCTGGGCCTGTGCCTTTGACTGTTACGTCAATGTCCCATTTGCCGAAATTGGTTGTTCCGGCGCCGCACATGCCGTGTTTTTCAACGTGGATATTTTCGAATGCCCCGATGATGTCGAGGTCGTTGGCGCCATTTGTTGTGGTTGTCACACGCGCACCGGGGAGCCCGAACTGGGGTCCGATTGTATATGTGCACCACGGTATTTCCTCGTTGTTGGGTGCGAGGTAGACGTGCTTTTCGATTTTCTGTCCCGCCGGGCAGACTATGTCGGCGAAGAGGGCGTATCGGTCGGCGCCGACTGTGCCTCCGATGTGGAATACGAAGTCGCACCCGTTCATTGTGATTGTTGCTTTACGAGGTCCAGGGAACGCTGTGCAGTTGGCGTTGTTGTAGTGCGGCGTAACTGTAAACAGCGTGGTTGCACCTGGGATCGGCATATGCGGTGTGACGTTGTATTGATGTCCTGTGTAGACCGTTCCCACACATTCGATTTTTTCACCGAACATTGTTGTGGCGTTCTGGCCCACACCTGTTTCGGTCATATCCAGTGTCACCGGGCCGTCGGATGTGAGCACGCCCTGCTGAGCCGATGCGGCCGACGCAGCGGTTGCGCTCATTGCGAAGGCAGCGAACAGAGCCAGCCCGAGGGCTTTGAGATTGCGATTCATCTTTCTCCCTTTCGATTTGGTTTCCGTCCTTCCGGACGGCGTGCATAGCTCCGTGAGGGAGCTATTGAAAGGGAAATCTACTTATAATCAGCAAATAAGGCTAGGATTCCACCGTGCGGCCGCGCAGCTGGTTGACCTGCTGCCGCGTCTGGCGGCGCTTGCGGCGCTTCTCGCGGTGCCGCTTCACCTGACGGCGGATGTCCTCGGCCAGCTCGTGGATCGTGTGAGCCATCTCGGGGGATGCCTCCTTGGCATGGAGCGTGACGCCCTTCAGCCGCAGATTCGCCTCCGCCACCTGGCTGTCGGCGATCGCCGGATTGCGCTCCTCCCAGACGGTCACGTCAAGCATCGCCAGCTCGGAGACCTGCCTGCCGACTCTGCGGAATCGCTTCAGGACATGTTCCCGAAGCTCGTCATCGATCTCGACGTTGCGCCCCCGCACCTCGATCCGCATGTTTGGCCTCCTGTGTCGGTGTCCTTCGATGCTACGCCTATACCCGCTTTCAGACAAGAGGGTCGGGTGTCCTCCCGCCGGAAACCCGCATAGGGGCCGCCTTTCGAGTTCTTGCCTGGAAGTGCTCCAATGTTTCCCGCGAGAGGACACCCGACCCTCTGCTCAAAGGCGACGGGTAAAGGTGATCGCGACGACCCGAATAGCCCCAGCTGCACGCAGGGCGCGTGCGCAAGCGGAGAGCGTGGCGCCGGTGGTTAGGACGTCGTCAATCAGCAGGACGCTACGGGGGACCTTGCCACGAGGCTGGATCAAGGGTGGGTGGCCTATGCGTTGAGCGCGTCGCTTGCCTACCTGGCGGCCGCCGCCGCGGCGGGCGAGGCACGGGCTGAGCGGGAGCTCGGTTCTCGCTGCCAGAGCCGTCGCGATCTCGGCGGCGGGGTCGAAGCCGCGGGCGAAGGAGCGTAGCCGCGCTGTCGGGACGGGGACGATCGTGCCGCTCAACAGCGTTGCCGGCGCCAGCCACTGGATGCGGTCGGCCATCAGATCGGCGACCGGCAGCAGGCGGCGGAACTTGAGCGCCCCCACGAGGTCGCGGGCGACACCCTCGTGCGGTGCCGCCGACCAGGCACGGTCGAGGCCGGGCGCGCCGGCTCCTTCGAGCGGATCGACGGCCGCGAGTCGGCGCGCACAGCGAGTGCAGACGACAGCCTCGCGCCGGCAGGCTCGGCCACAGGCAGCGCAGAGTGGGGGAACGAGACCGGCGGCGACTGCGTGGAGAAGCTTCATGGCCCGATCGTGCGGGGCC
>JBAREU010000086.1:0-1609 GCA_049796515.1 Solirubrobacterales bacterium | reverse complement strand
CTGGAGACGGACGCGCCGATCTCCGGCCAGCGGGCGATGCGGACCGATGTCCTGCGCGCCGTGCTCCCCTTCGCCCGCGGTTACGGCATGGAGGTGGGGATGACGATCGATGCCGTGCGCGCGGGCTACCGCCTGCGCGAGTACGAGCTCCACCTCTCCCACCGGGCCACCGGGCGCTCGCTCGGCGGCTTCGCCCACCGCGCCCGCCAGCTCACCGACTTCGCCCGCGTCTACCTTTCCAGTCGCGAAGGGGGAGGAAAGTGACGTGATCCTCGCAATCGACCAGGGAACGACCGGGACGACCTGCCTCGTCTTCGACGCCGAGGGGCGGGTCGTCGGCCGCGCCTACTCCGAGTTCGAGCAGCACTTCCCCCGGCCGGGCTGGGTCGAGCACGACGCGGCGGAGATCTGGGAGGTGACGCGGCGGGTGGCGAGCGAGGCGATCGCCGATGCCGGGATCGAGGGGGCCGAGCTGGACGGGATCGGGATCGCCAACCAGCGCGAGACCGTGGTCGCCTGGGATCCGACGAACGGCGAGCCGATCCACCGGGCGCTCGTCTGGCAGGACCGGCGCACGGCGCCCCGCTGCGAGGAGCTGCGGGCGGCGGGGCACGAGGGGCTGGTGCGAGAGCGGACCGGCCTTGTCCTCGACCCCTACTTCTCCGCCACCAAGATCGAGTGGCTGCTGCACAACGCCCCCGGGATCGAGCGGGCGGTCTTCGGCACGATCGATTCCTGGCTGCTGTTCAAGCTGACTGGCCGCCACGCGACCGACTACACGAACGCCTCGCGGACGATGCTGTTCGACATCCATCGCCTCGCCTGGGACGAGGAGATCTGTGCGCTGCTCGGGGTCGATCCGGTGCGCCTTCCCGAGCCGCTGCCCTCGGCCCATGTCTACGGCACGACCGCCGAGTTCGGCGGCGAGGTGCCGGTGGCCGGGATCGCCGGCGACCAGCAGGCGG
The DNA here is from genome assembly GCA_049796515.1 of Solirubrobacterales bacterium. Lineage (GTDB taxonomy): Bacteria > Actinomycetota > Thermoleophilia > Solirubrobacterales > 70-9 > VRUE01. Next base: position 644 of record JBAREU010000086.1, on the reverse strand, counting down.
CCCTGTTCGGCCAGGCCTGTCACCAGCCCGGCAGCGCCAAGAACACCTATGGCACCGGCAGCTTTGTTTTGCTCAACACCGGCAGCGAGGCGCCCAGTCCCGGCGAGGGTCTGCTGGCCACGACCGCCTGCGCCCCGGGCGAGGCAGCGGCCTACGCACTCGAGGCATCGATCTTCGTCACCGGCGCCGCCGTGCAGTGGCTGCGCGACGGCCTCGGCTTGATCGAGGAGGCGGGGGAGAGCGAGGCACTGGCCGCCTCGCTTGAAGGCAACGACGGCGTCTACTTCGTCCCGGCGCTGACCGGGCTCGGCTCGCCCCACTGGGACCCCTACGCACGCGGCACGATTATCGGCCTCACCCGCGGCAGCGGCCGCGCCCACCTGGTGCGGGCTGCGCTTGAGGCAATCGCCTACCAGACCGTCGACGCGGTGCGAGCAGAGGAAGCTGCCGGCGGCGAGCGTCTGATCGAGCTGAAAGCCGACGGTGGCGCGGTTGCCAACCGCTGGCTGATGCAGTTCCAGGCGGACGTGCTCGGGTCGCCGGTGGTCGTGCCGGAGATCGCCGAGACGACGGCGCTCGGCGCCGCCTACCTGGCCGGGATCGCGACCGGGCGCTGGAGCGCGGATGAGGTGGCCGCGATGTGG
>JBAREU010000085.1:0-1907 GCA_049796515.1 Solirubrobacterales bacterium | reverse complement strand
GGAGTCCCCTCGCAGGCCGCGTTCGCGGGAGTTCCTGCGAGGGGACTCCCGACGGTCGGTCGGGCTAGGGACGGCCGGCTTGCTCTGCTCTTTACTGGGCAGGGCTCTCAACGCCTGAGCATGGGCGAGGAGCTCTACGGCTCAGATCCGATCTTCAAAGAGTCATTCGATCGCGCCTGCGAGGAGCTCGACCAACACCTCGACAAGCCGCTCAAGGAGATTGTCTTCGCCACGGGCAAGAAGGCGCAGGCGTTGCTCGACGACACCACTTACGCCCAGCCAGCTCTCTTCGCGATCGAGGTGGCGCTCTTCGAGGCGCTGAGCAAGAGAGGCCTTGAGCCCGACCTGCTCGCTGGCCACTCGATCGGCGAGATCGCTGCCGCTCATGTGGCGGGTGTGCTCGATCTCCAAGACGCCGCCAAGCTCGTCGCGGCAAGAGGTCGCCTGATGGGAGCGCTTCCCAAAGGTGGGGCGATGGCGGCTATCGAGGCGACCGAGGTAGAGGTCGCCGGGTCGATCGCTGGTAGGGAGGGGGAGCTGGCGATCGCTGCGGTTAATGGGCCGACCTCGATTGTGATCTCGGGAGCCGAGGGGGCGGTCGAGGAGATCCGTGCCCAGTGGGAGGAGCAAGGCCGTAGGACCAAACAGCTCAGCGTCTCCCACGCCTTCCACTCGCCCCTGATGGAGCCGATGCTGGGGGAGTTCGGTGAGGTCGCCAGCTCCCTCACCTACAGCGATCCTGAGATCCCGATCGTCTCCAACGTCAGCGGTGAGCTCCTCAGCGCCGAGCAGGCCACCGATCCCGCCTACTGGGTACGCAACGTGCGCGAGCCGGTGCGCTTTGCCGACGCGGTCGGCACCCTGCGGGAGGAAGCGACAGGCACCTACGTCGAGCTCGGCCCCGACGCCGTCCTCTGCTCGATGGCCCGCGAGTGCCTCGCCGACGACGAGGTCGCCTGCGTCCCGACTCTGCGTGAGGGGCGCCCCGAGGCCGACGCGGTCTCGACCGCGATCGCCGCCGCTCACGCCGCCGGGGCAAGCGTCGAGTGGAGCGCGTTCTTTGCCGGCTCTGGCGCCAAGCGAGTTCCGCTGCCGACCTATCCCTTCCAGCGCAAGCACTACTGGCTGCCGCCCGCCGCCGGTACGGCGGACCCGAGCGCGTTCGGACTCACGCCCTCAGAGCACCCCCTGCTGGGTGCGATGGTGGAGCTCGCCGACGGCAAGGGCGAGGGCCTGCTCCTGACCGGCCGGCTGTCGCTGCAGGCGCAGCCCTGGCTGGCCGACCACGCGTACGCCGGTGTCCCGCTTCTGTCCGCGGCCGCGTTCCTCGATCTGGCGCTGTGGGTGGCCGAGCAGGTCGACGCCGGGGGGGTCGAGGAGCTGGCGTTGGAGGCTCCGCTGACCCTCCCGCCGGAGGGCGCGATCGCGATCCGGATCTCGATCTCCGGCCGGGACGAGGACGGCCTGCGCGAGATCGCGATCCACTCGCGTCCCGATGGGGAGGACGGGGAGTGGACCCTGAACTCGCGCGGGACCCTCACCGAGCGGGAGGTGATGCCCACCGAGCCCCTCGCCGAGTGGCCTCCCGAGGGGGCCGAGCCGCTCGCCCTGGAGCCGCTCCAGGACCGGCGCGCCGAACACGGGCTGGAGCACGGACCCGCCCTCCAGGGCCCGGCCGCGGCCTGGCGCGACGGCGAGACGATCTACATCGAGGCCTCCCTCCCCGAGGAGATCGCCGAGGAAGCGACCCGCTTTGGCATCCACCCGGCGCTGCTCGATTCGGCGCTGGCGGGTATCGGCTTCACGGAAGGTGATGCCGAGGGAGTCGAGCTGCCCAGCGCCTGGGCCGGCGTCGGCCTGCACCGCGGCGGGTCATCGGCGCTGCGCCTGCGCATCGTGCCCGCGGC
>JBAREU010000084.1:0-2865 GCA_049796515.1 Solirubrobacterales bacterium | reverse complement strand
GACCTCACTTGCCACGAGGTCCGCCTCGGTGCCGACGGCCGAAAACGTCACGCACTCGAATTCCTCGGCCAAGCGGCGCCCGTAGGGATCGTCGACGTTGACGATCGCCCTCTCCGGCTCCATCTCGAACAGCAACCGCTTGGAGCGGAAGTAATCCTCCATGTCCGCATGGAAGTCGAGGTGATCCTGGGTGAGGTTGGTGAACAACGCGACGTCGAACTGGATCGAGTCACAGCGGTGCAGCACTAGAGCGTGGGAGGACACCTCCATCGCACAGGCGCGATCGTCGCCGTCGAGCATCCGCCGGAACGTCGCCTGCAGGTCGATCGCCTCCGGCGTCGTCCGCTCGACCTCCTCCTCGATCCCACCGGCGACCTGCTTCACCGTCCCCAACAGCCCACACTGCACCCCCGCCGACTCAAGAATCTCCCGCAACAGGAACGCCGTAGTCGTCTTCCCATTGGTGCCGGTGATCCCAACGACTTTCAACTCACTCGTGGGGTCGCCGTAGAAACGCGATGCCAGCGGAGCCATGGCCGCCCGGGCGTCAGGAACCACCACCTGAGCCACATCCAGCTCCAACTCCCGCTCCACCACCAGCGCAACCGCCCCGGCCTCAACCGCAGCCGCACCGAACTCATGCCCATTGACCTTCTCCCCGGGCACACAGAAGAACAACGTCCCAGGAGTCACCCGACGACTGTCATAAGCCAGCCCAACGACCTCAACGGCGGGGTCGCCCACAATCCGAGCATCCCCGGCGCCAGCAACGAGCTCACTCAATCTCACGCGGCCGATTCTAGGCCGGGGGTCGGCCCCGTCTATTCCTGCGGGACACCCAGATAAGGAAGTGCGAACGCGGCGATCTGGCCGAACGCCGGCGCCGCCACCGAGCCGCCGTAGTAGTCGCTCCCCTGCGGCTGATCGACGATCACTGCGACGAGCAGGCGCGGATCCTGCGCCGGCGCGAAGCCGATGAAGGATGCGACGTATTTCGTCTCCGAGTAGGTCCCGTTTTCCGCCACCTGCGACGTTCCGGTCTTGCCGGCGAGGGTGTAGCCGGGGACGCTGACCTCCGAGGCGGTGCCGCCGGGGGCAAGCACTCCCTCCAACATCGTCCGCACCTGCGCGGCGACGTCAGCGCCGATCACGCGCTGCCCGGGCGATACCGGGACCGCCTCGTCGCCGATCCGCTCGATCAGCCGCGGCCGGCGCAGGACGCCGCCGTTGGCGAGCGCCGCGTAGCCGGCCATCATCTGCATCGGCGTCACTGCCAGGCCCTGTCCGAGCGGCAGGTTGCCCATCGTCGAGCCCGAGTATTCGTCGAGCGCCGGCACGATGCCCTGCTCCTCGGCGGGAAAGGGAACTCCGGTCGGCCGGCCAAATCCGAGGCGCTCGATCCAGCGGCTGAACTTCTTGCTGCCCAGGCCCAGCCCGATCGTCACCGCCCCGACGTTGGATGAGTGGGCGAGGATTTCGGCAACCGACATCGTCGCCGTGCCACGAGCGTGCGACTCCTCGATCACGCGGTCGGCGACCTGCAGCGTCGAGGGCAGGGTGAAGTAGGTCTCGGGGCTCACCTGGCCTTCCTCAAGCGCCGCCGCGACGGTGAACGCCTTGAAGGTCGAGCCAGGCTCGTAGGTGAAGCCGGTCGCGCGGTTGAGCAGGTCGTCGGACTCGGCGCTTTCGAGATCGCTCGGATCGAAAGGTGGCCAGTTCGCAATCGAGAGCAGCTTCGAGCTGCGCGGATCCATCACGATCGCCGTCGCACCTTTAGGCAGGTACGCTTCGCCGACTCCGTTCAACACCTCCTCGGTCTTCTTCTGAATCGCCGGGTCGAGCGTCAACCGCAGATCTTCCCCGTCGCTCGCCTCGCTCACCGTTTCCAGCCGGATCGGCTCCCCCAGCGCGTCGTTGACGATCCGCTGTTCCCCGTCGCTGCCACCCAGAACCGGGTTCTTGCCTTTCTCCAGCCCGGTCAAACCCTGGTTTTTTTCGCCGACGGCGCCGATGATCTGCCCCGCCAGAGCGCCCTGGGGGTAGGTGCGCCTGCTGTCCGGCAGCTCGCCGATCCCCGGCAGCTCGAGCCGGGCAACCCGTGCGGCGCTGGGCAGGTCGACCTTGCGCGCGACGTAGGCGAAACCCGAGTCTTCGGTGAGGCTCTCCTGCACTTCGTCCTCTTCGAGGTCAAGGATCGAGGCCAGCTTCTCGGCGACCTCACCCGGTCGCTTCACCTGATAGGGCGTTGCGTAGATCGTCTTAGCGTCTTCGGAGACGGCGAGCGGGTTGCCGAAGCGGTCGAGCAGGCTGCCGCGCAGGCCGGGGACGGTGACCACGTCGGTCTGCTGGTAGGCGGCTTCGGATGCCAGCTTCGCCCCCTGCACGCCCTGCAGCCAGAAGGCGCGACAAGCGATGACGAGAAAGCAGAGCAGAAAGCCGGCGAAGAGGAGGCCGATCCTGCGCTCGATCGTGCGCATCGCGCCTCAGTAGGCCGTTCCGGCCGCCGCCAGGCGCCGTGCCGCGGTCTCGACGTCACGCGGGCTCGCCTGCACCGATCCAACCTTGTCGAGCGGCGCGGCGCTCAGCCCGAGCGCGGCGGCGTCGTGGCGGATGCGACCGGCGGCGGACTTCTGCGCGTCGCGGCTGCGAAGGAGCGAGTTCTCCTCGTCGAGGGCGCGGATGTTCCGGTCGAAGTGACCGGAGCCGGCAGCGAGGCTAAGCGTGATCACATTGAGGGCGACGATGCCGACCAGCAACACGCCCAGCACCGCGATCCAAGCACGGCCGCGGGTCATCCGCACCATCAGGCCCGAATCGGGTAGGCCGCGGACGGCGGTGGCGGTGCCGACCGCGATCGGGATCAAC
>JBAREU010000083.1:0-3381 GCA_049796515.1 Solirubrobacterales bacterium | reverse complement strand
GCTCGGCCCGGACCGATGCGCCGGGCGAGATGCGCGGCGGGCACAGCGGCCAACGCCAGCACCAGGTTGAACGAGACCAGCACCCAGGTCACCCCGGCGACGCTGGTGTCCAGCTCGCGGTAGATCTCCGGCAGCGCCAGGACGACGATCGAGGAGTCGGCCAGAACCAGGCCGACGGCGATCGCGAGAGCCGCCACACGCGGGCGCGGTGGCGCGTTCAATACCCCAGCTCCTCGTCGTACTTCTCGCGGTAGGCCCGCTGCTTGTCGAGCACGTCTTCCACGTAGGCGCGCGTTTCGGGGAACGGAATCCCGTCCAGGCTCAGCTCGCTGCCACCCCACCGTTCGGCGTTCGTAGGACCTGCGTTGTAAGCGGCGAGGGCGGCGATCACGTCGCCTTCGTAGCGGTCGAGGAGTTCACGCAGGAGGAAGGTGCCATAGCGGATGTTGATTTCGGGGTCCGAGAGGTCACCGAGCTCGAAGGTCGTGCCGCCGCTGTGTCGCTCTACGTCATGGGCAGCCTGCGGCGTGATCTGCATCAAACCCCGCGCACCGGCGCTCGACGTCCGGTCGTCGAACTTCGACTCGGCGTAGATCACGGCGGCGATCAGGGCGGCATCGACGTCCTTTTCCCTCGATTGCTGGCGGATGATGTCCTCGTGGCGCAGCGGCAACGTCAGCTCCTGGATCACGTCATCGAACCTGCCAAACACGCCAAGGGCCAAGCCCACCGTGATGCCGGCAACGACAGCCGCGCCGGCGGCGAGGAAGCGCCGTCGCCTCAGCTTCCGCTTCATGCATTTAGCTTCTCGACGAGGGCGGACAGCTCTCGCTCGAGATCCTCGATGCTGCCGTCGTTGCGCACCACGTGCGCGGCGCGGGAGGCCTTCTCCTCCTGGGCGAGCTGACGCGCCTCCCGCTCATCGACGAGGGCGTGGCCGCGCGCCCGCGCGCGGGCGCCGCGGACCTCATCCGAACTGACCACGGCGACCGTCGTGTCGAAGGCACCGTCCATCTCCGTCTCGAAGAGCAACGGCACCTCGACCACGGCGACCCCCGTCTCCTCGGGCAGCGATTTCAGCCAGGTGCCAATGCGCTCGCCGACCAGCGGGTGGATCTGCCGCTCGAGCCACTTCAGCTCGTCGGTATCGGCGAAGACGATCGAGCCGATCCGGTCGCGGTCGACATGGCCGCGCGGTGCGATTTTCCGGCCCCAGCGCTCGACTAGCCGCGGCAGCAACGGCTCGGTCTCGAGCAGCTCGTGCACGACAGCATCGCTGGAGATCGTCGCCGCACCCAGCCGCTCAAACGCGGCAAGTGCCTCCGACTTCCCGGCCGCGATCCCCCCGGTGAGCCCGATCGTAACCGGCCGGGCCACAGCCGCCGCTCAGCTCTCGGAGGACGCCTCGGGCTCGTCTGCGACCTCGGGCTCCCCAGCCTCCGAAGCATCAGCCCCAGCCACAGGCTCCTCAGCTCCCTGCTCTTCGCCCCCAGGCTCTTCAGCTTCCTGCTCAGCAGCTTCCTCGGCAGCAGACTCCTCGGCTACAGCCTCGGGCTCCTCAGCTTCCTCCGCAGGGGCGTCCTCGGCAGCAGGCTCCTCAGCCTCGGCAGCGGGCTCAGGGGCATCCTCCTCAGCGGCCTCTGCCGCGGGTGGCGTCGGGGGTTGTCCCTCCGGCGGGTGAGCCGGAGGGCTACCCCCGGCGACAGGACCCGCGGCCTGAGAGTCCTCAGGCGAACCCTCTTCCTCAGCGCCCTCCGCCGAAGCCTCGATCTGCTCGCCCAGATCCCCCATCGGCATGTTCTGCCCCTCAACCCGCTTGATGCTGAGCGACAACCGCCGCCGCTCCTCGTCGATCTCGAGAATCTTCACGTTGAGTGTCGAGTTCGGCTCGACCACCTCGCCCGGGCTCTCGACGTGATGGTCGGCGAGCTCGGAGATGTGAACCAGGCCCTCGACGCCGGGGAGGATCTCGACGAAGGCGCCGAAGGCGACGACCTTGGTCACCGTCCCCTCCAGCACGTCGCCGGAGCGGTGGGTGCTGATCACCCGCTGCCAGGGGTCCTCTTGGGTCTGCTTGAGGCCGAGCGAGATGCGCTGGCGGTCGCGGTCGATGTCGAGCACTTTGATCCGCACCGTGTCGCCGATCGAGACGACCTCGGAGGGATGGTTGACGTGGCTCCAGGAAAGCTCGGAGATGTGGATCAGACCGTCGATCCCGTCGAGGTCGACGAAGGCGCCGAAGTCGACGATGTTGGAGATCTTGCCCTCCACGACCTGGCCGGGCTCGAGCCGGCCGAGGATCTGCTCGCGCACCTCCTTGCGCTCTTCCTCGAGCACGGCGCGACGCGAGAGCACCACGTTGTTGCGGCTGCGGTTGAGCTCGATCACTTTGCACTCGAGCGTCTGGCCGAGGAACTCGTCGAGGTTGTGAACACGGCGGATGTCGACCAACGAGGCGGGCAGGAAGCCGCGCACCCCGAGGTCGAGGATGAGCCCGCCCTTGACGACCTCGATCACGCTGCCTTCGACCGGTTCGCCGGACTCGGCGGCGGCCTCGATGCGACGCCACGCCTTCTCGAAGCGGGCGCGCTTCTTGGAGAGGACGAGGCGACCCTCGGCGTCTTCTTTGGTCAGGACGAGGGCATCGATCTCCTCGCCCAGCTCGACCTCGTCGGCGGGGTCGACCGACTTGCGGATCGAGAGCTCGGTCGAGGGGATGACTCCCTCCGACTTGTAACCGATGTCGACAAGGACCTCGTCTTTGTCAATCCGAACGACTTTGCCTTTGACGACGTCGCCCTCGTCGAAGGAGACCATCGTCGCCGCGTAGTTGGGCACGACCTTGCCGTCGATTTCGACCAGCAGGCCGCCCGATCCCTCGACGGGAGTGCCAGTCGTAGCAGGGGTGATGGTCGTATCGGTCACGGACACAGCGGCGAATCATTGCAGAGGAGATACGCTCCACGTCGTGCCGATTCGCGCCACCAAACGCGGGGACGACCGCGGTCCCCTCTCCGGCAGCCATGACGTGCTGATTTGCGGGGCGAGCTTCGCCGGTCTCGCGGTCGCCCGCGAGCTTGCCGGCTCGGGTGCCGACGTGCTGATCGTCGACCGCTACGAGATTGGCGAGCGACAGACCTCCGCCTGCGGGATCCCCACCGAGTGGCTGCGGGCGACGGGGTTGATGGAGGCCGAGCGGCAGCGCTTCGCCTCGCTCCTGATCCACACCCCCCACGGCAGCAGGCGCTACGAGCTTCCCTGGACCTTCTCGACCTTCGACTACCGCGAGCTGTGCCAGCTGCTCTGGCAGCAGTGCGACGCCCGCTTCGAGACGGCGAAGGTGAACGGGCGAGCCGCGCCGGCCAACGGCGACGGCGCGAT
>JBAREU010000082.1:0-2713 GCA_049796515.1 Solirubrobacterales bacterium | reverse complement strand
CTTCTCGAGGTCGGCGCCAAGCTCGGCGGCGCGGGCGAGGATGTCGCCGCGGTCGGTCACCTTGCGCGCCATCACCGCGGCGACGAATTCGCTCGCCACCTCCTCGCTCTGCCAGTCGGGAGCGCGGGAGCGCTCCAGCTCCAGCGCCAGCAGGGTGGTCACCATGCGGGCGATCACCGGCTCGGGCGCGGCCTTCGCCCGGTAGCGCAGCTCGCCGACCGTCGCGTCGGCCACCCGCAGCTCGACAGTCGTCACCCGCTCGCCGCCGGCCAGCAGCTTCGCCTCCTGGTCGGGAGAGGCGCCGGCCACCGCCAGCACCGCCCCCGAACGCTCGATCAGAGCGACGCTGGCGTCCAGCACCCGAGCCGCCGCCCGCGCCACCGCAGGCAACCCAGCTCCCGACTCAACCGCCTCAGCTAGCGCGTCGAGCGTCTCCTGATCAGCACCTTTTGCAGGGCTTTTCTGCCCCTTCGCGCTGGTTGACATCGACCCATTATCGCGGGGCGGCCCAGCTCAGGGCCTATCCGGTAGGGGTGGAACGTCTTGTACTTTTTTTGCGGCGGCGCTCTCGGACGGCCTCCAACTGCCTTCAAAAAAAGTTAAGTGGAACCCCTGCCGGATAGGCCCCTACACGAGTTCGGCAATGTCGTTGTAGTAGTAGACGATGGCGAGGCCGACGACGACGCCGGTGAGGACCAGGGCGATGAGGACGATCAGCGAGAGGAAGCCGGCCGCGGCCTTCTCCCAGATACGGCCGTAGGAGCCGATCGCCGGTACGAAGATCAGGGCGACGAAGGCGACCAGGCTGATCAGCGCAGCGACGCCGAAGAGGACGTAATCATCTTCGACCTTCTGCAGGGCCAGTGGCAGCAGGGTGGATCTCACGCCGATCATTCTGTCGCACCGTGGAGATGACCAGGGCGACCGCGGCGCAGAGGGAAAAGGCGGCGGCGCCGAGCGCCCAGCCGGCGTTGACGTCGCTCATGTAGTGGACGTCGAGGTAGACCCGCGAGAGGCCGACGAGCGCGGTCAGGGCGATCCCGACCGCGACGACCAGCGCCCCCCGGGTCATTCCCACTCGCAACCGCACCACGATCGTCACCGCCAGCCACACGTAGAAGGTCGAGTAGGCGGCATGGGCGCTGGGGAACGAGGACCCCGAGGCGTCGACCAGGCCGCCCTCGGGTCGTGGCCGGTCGATCGCCGCCTTGAGCTCGTGCACGCCGACGTAGACGATCGTCAACCCGCCCACCAGCACCGCCAGCTCGGCCCAGCGCCGGCGGACGATCAGCGCCAGCCCGCAGAGGGTCGCCAGCGAGTAGACCAGTGCGCCCGCGCCGAGTGCGGTCACGACCTTGGCAACGTCGACCAACCACCCGGTGCGCAGGCTTTCGACCAGATCGATCGCCGTCTGGTCGCCGGGGGTCGGCCCTGCGTCGCCGCTGACGATCGAGGTGTAGCCGATTAGGACGAAGCCGCCGACGGCGAGCACCGCCATCAGCGTGGTGAACTCGAGCCCGAAGGTGCCGCCCGGCGTCACGCGGTCCCAGAGGAAGCGAAGCTGCGGCTGGAAGCGCCGCCCCAGCACGACCAGCCAGCGGGTCACCGCGTGGCGCTCCATCCAGCGCACGGCGGCGCGCCGGTTCTCCGCGACCCGCAGGCGGCGGTAGAGGAGCACCGAGCCGACGGTGATCGCGATCAGCGTCCCGAGCAGGAAGGCACCGCGGCCAGCGTACTTGGCGGCGGTGTCGATGCTGCGCGAGAAGATGTAGCCGATCAGGATGTGGGCGCTGGCCCAGATCCCGGTGCCGAGGATGCTGTAGGGGACGAAGCCGCCGTAGCGCATCCCCGAGCTGCCGGCGATGAAGGGGGCGAGGGCGCGGACGATGCCGACGAAGCGGCCGATGAAGATCGTCTTGCCACCGTGGCGGTCGAAGTAGTCCTCGACCCCTTCGAAGCGCTCGGCGCTGAGACCGAAGCGCGGCCCGTGGCGGAGCACGAAGTCGCGGCCGAGGCGGCGGCCGATGAAGAAGCTGGTCGTGTCGCCGGCCCAGGCCGCAAACCAGGCGATCCCGATGAGGATGTAGACGTCGATCGCGCCCTGGCCAGCGACGGCGCCGCCGAGCAGCATCACCGTCTCGCCGGGGACGATGAGGCCGACGAAGGCGCCGGTCTCGGCGAAGGCAAAGACGCCGACCAGGAGGTAGGTCCAGGCGCCGAGCGTGTTGGATACGTCCTCCAGCAGCTGCTGCAGTTCGTCGTGGGGGATGACGCGGCTGATCAGGTAGTAGCCGGCAGCGATCGCGGCGGCGATCGCGACGAGCAGCAAGCGACGCCGGCGGCGATCTTCGGGGAGCTGGAGTTTCACTGGGGCGCGGAGTCTTGCGGGGCGCGCCCAGCTTCGCAGACGATCGCATCGTCGCGCCCGAGCTCGCCGCCGGCGAGCTTCGCCGCAGCGAGATCGGGGAAGAGCCCGACGGCGGTCGGTCCCGAGCCGGTGAGGAAGGCGAGCGGGGCACCGACCTTGCGCAGGGCGTCGAGCGCCGCGCCGATGTCGGGTCGTAGCGAGCGAGCCGCCGGCTCGAGGTCGTTGGCGAGGAGGTTCGCGTAATCGAGAGGCGAAGCGCCCGCCCCGGCCGCCTCGCGCAGCTCGGCCGCGAGCGTGTCGAGCTCTGCCTCATCGCGTCCGAGCCCGAGCCGGTCGGCCTCGGCG
>JBAREU010000081.1:0-21376 GCA_049796515.1 Solirubrobacterales bacterium | reverse complement strand
AGCGACGCCCGGGTCGAGCGGATCCTCGGCGCGGTCGCCTGCATCGTGCTGGCGGTGATCGTCGGCATGATCGTCTTCGTCTTCCAGAAGGCCTGGCCCTCCTTTGCTCATAACGGGCTCGCCTGGTTCGGCTCCGGCGGCGACGTCGACCTGCAGCTCGAGGACATCTTCAACTCGCCCGCCAACCCCGCCGACTACGTCTACACGCTACGTGCCTGGCCGCTGCTCTGGGGGACCTTTGCCGTCACCGCCGGGGCGGTGCTGATCGGGACCGTCTTCTCCCTCCTGGCGGCGATCTTCATCGTCGAGTTCGCACCGGGGCGGGTAAACCGGGTGCTGGAGCCTGTCGTGCGCCTACTCGCCGCGGTTCCGTCGGTCGTCTACGGCCTGATCGGAATCCTCGTCATCGTCCCTTGGGTCGGCGAGCACCTGATCAGCGTCGAGCGGCAGGAATCGGTGGCCAACGTCGTCCAGCTGGACGGCGCCTGCCTCATGGTCGGCGTGCTGATCCTGACCGTGATGATCGTGCCGATCATGATCGCGATCGTGGTCGACGCGCTGCGCGCCGTTCCCCGCAACTGGACCGAGGGGGCGGCTGCGCTCGGCGTCAACCGCTGGCGGGTGATGTGGACGATCTCGGTGCGGACGGCGCGCCCGGCGGTCGTCGCCGCGGCGGTGCTCTCTACCGCGCGGGCGCTGGGTGAGGCGATCATGCTCTCGATGGTCGCCGGCTCGGCCAGCTTCGCCCCCAACCCGATCGACGGCCTCACCTTCCTCTTCGAGCCCACCCGGCCGCTGGCCTCGGCGCTGGTTGAGAACGTCGAGGGCCTCTCGGTCGTGCCCTTTGGCGAGACCCTCTTCGCCTTCGCCGCGGTGCTGCTCGTCTCCAGCATGTTCCTCTCCCTGGCCGGTTTCGCCGCCAAGCAACCGATGCGCAAGTACGGAATGCGACCGTGAGCACGGCGCCGGCGGCGACCGCACCGCGCGACAGCGTTCGCAACTGGCCGTTGCGCGACCGGCTCGGCTACTACGCGGCCTGGGGCGCGGGGTTGACGCTGGTCGCGGTCGCGGGGGCGATCGTCATCTACATGGCCTACCGCGGGATCGAGTACTTCGACCTCGGCCTGCTCTTCGAAAGCCCCAACTCGACCCTCAACCAGGCACGTAGCGGCGGCTTCAAAGACCCGATCCTCGGCACCGCTCTGTTGCTGGTGATGTCGACGGCGATCGCGGCCCCGCTCGGTGTCACTATCGCGGTCTGGCTGACCGAGTACGGCCGCCCGAAGGGGCTGGCGCGCGCAGTCGAATCGGCGGTCGAGGTGGTCGCGGGCACGCCCAGCATCGTGCTGGCGATGTTCGGCCTCGTCTTCTTTCAGCAGCAGTGGCTCGGGGTCCTCACCTTCGATGCTGAAGGCGGCGCTGTGCTCGGCCGCTCCTTCATCGCCGCCGCGGCGATGATGTCGTTGATCGCGCTGCCGCTGGTGGTCGGTGCGACGCGCGAGGCGCTGAACGCGATTCCCGGCCACGTGCGCGAGGCCTCCTACGCGCTCGGCAAGACCAAGGCGGCGACGATCCGACGCGTGCTATTGCCGGCGGCGCGCCCGGGCATCGGCACCGGGGCGGCGCTCGGCATGGGGCGGGTCGCCGGCGACACGGCGATCGTCGTCGTCCTGCTCGGCGCCACCCTGCAGATCCTCAACGGCGCCGATGGCAGTGTCTTCGGCCTCTTCCGCGGCACCGGCAGCACCCTGACCAGCTACGTCTATTACAACTCGCCGGCGGGCGAGGGCCTGGCGCCGGAGAAAGCGTATTTCGCCGCCTTCGTTCTGATGATCGTCGTGATCGTCCTCAACTTCATCGTCACCCGCATCGCGCGCGGAAGGGAACCGGCGTGGACGCGTTGAGACCCCCCGAGCCCTCCCGCGCCGAGCAGGACGTGATCCTCTCGCCGCCGCCGGTGCGCCGCATCGTCGTCGACCGCGAGCCGACCGTGGTGCAGCCACCGGCGACCAACGGCCACAACGCCCCGCGCGCGCCCGGCGCTATCGGCCTCGCCTCGCCGGTGCGTCGGCCCGAGCCCAGCTCGGGCCCGAAGGTCGAGCGGATGCGGATCGAGTCGGTCTCGATCTCCTACGCCGACAAGGTGGCCGTCGACGACGTCACCCTGCCCGTCCGCCAGGGTGAGGTGCTGGCGCTGATCGGCCCCTCGGGCTGCGGCAAGACGACCCTGCTGCGCTCGCTCAACCGGCTGGTCGAGATCACGCCGACCGCGCGCCGCGGCGGCCGCATCACCCTCGACGGCGAGGACATCGACCGGATGGAGGTGACGGCGCTGCGGCGGCGGGTCAGCATGGTCTTCCAGCAGCCCAACCCGTTCCCGATGAGCGTCTTCGACAACGTCGCCTACGCCCTGCGTGAGCAGGGCTCGCGGCGGCCGGGCAAGGACGCGCTCTTCAACTACGTCGGCGACGCCCTCGTCCGCGCCGGGCTCTGGGACGAGGTCGGGGCGACGCTCGACCACCCGGCGCTGCGCCTCTCTGGCGGCCAGCAGCAGCGCCTCTGCATTGCCCGGGCACTTGCCGCCCGGCCCGAGGTGCTGCTGCTCGACGAGCCCTGCTCGGCGCTCGACCCGCGCTCGACCCAGGTGATCGAGGAGCTGATCCTGAAGCTGCGCGAGGAGGTCGCGGTCGTGATCGTCACCCACAACATGCAGCAGGCGCTGCGGATCGCCGACCACGTCGGCTTCATGTACCTCGGCGAGCTGGTCGAGTACGGCCCCGCCGAGCAGGTCTTCGGCGAGCCGCGCGAAGCCCGTACCCGCGAGTACGTAGGCGGAGCCTTCGGATGACCGCCGACGGGCCGAAAACCCACCTATATCGTGGGAAATCGGCCCATCGGCCGGCTTTCTTGGTTTTTGCGTTGGCTGGGGTGGCGCTGGTGGTTACGGGTTGCGAATCGACTCAGGACAAGAGCGCCAAGATCGCCGCCGAGCTCGGGCCGGTGAAGCAGGAGGAGGGGCTGAAGATCACCCAGCGGAGCAAGGACGTCGAGGTCGTCTCGACGACCCTGTTGACCGATGCAGCCGGTAGTGCGGTCGTCGTACGCCTGCGCAACAGCTCGAACGAGGACCTGGTTGGCGTGCCGATCGCGATCGACGTCCTCGATGCCAAAGGCAAGAGCGTCTATACGAACGGCATCCCCGGGATCGAGCCGGCGCTGGCGGCGGTGCCCTTCATCCCCGCCGGGGGCGAGACCGCGTGGGTCCACGACCAGATCCTCGCCACCGGCAAGCCAGCCGAGGTGAAGGTGACGGTGGGGGCCGGGGGAGAGCCCTTCGCCGGCGAACAGCCGCGGATCTCGGTCACCGGTCCGAAGATCGAGGGCGACCCCTACTCGGGCGTCCTCGCCGGCGGTGAGGTCGAGAACGAATCGGGCGAAGACCTCGACCGCCTGCTGCTCTACGCCGTCGCCACCCAGGGCGGCAAGGTCGTCGCCGCCGGCCGCGGCGCGATCGAACCGTTCAAGGCCAAGCCGAAGCCCGTCCCCTACAACATCTACTTCATCGGCGACCCACGCGGCGCTGGGGTGAGGGTCACCAAGTTCCCCAGCCTCCAAGGAAAGCCGTGAATAGGGATTCTGAATCCTGTCGAGACTGTGGCGCTCAGCTCGCCGCTGACCAGCGCTACTGCTTGAACTGCGGACGCCGGCGTGGCGAGCCGCGGATTGATTTCCGCCAGTACGACGAGCCCGCCCCATCACCTCCGGCCGAGGCAAAACCCCAGCGCGACTACACGCCGCTCGCCGCGGTCGGTGGGATCGCCGTGCTCGGCGTGATGCTGCTGATCGGCGTGCTGATCGGCAAGGGCGAGAGCGGCGGTACGGCGACGACGCCGGCCCCGGTCGTCGTCCAGGGGGGAGAAGCAAAGGAAGGCAAGACCGCGGCGGCGGAAGAAGTCGGTGGTCCGAAGGGAGCGAAGCAGGCGAAATCCAAAGGCGGCAAGAACGCCAGCAAGAACGGAGTGGTCGGCGGCGGCAGCGCCAACACCGGCAATGCCCCGGTGGCCAGCGACGAAGCGCTGCAAAAGCTGCAGGAACAGAGCCCGCAGGAATACTCGGAAAACAGCGCCAAGCTGCCCGACGAAATCGCCACCGGCGGCGCTCCGCCACCGGAAGACAGCAAAGCTCCGGGCGGCGGCAGCGAGGGCACGGCGATCGAATGAGCGACGACCTTCAGCAGCGCCGCGAGCAGCTCTCCAAGCAGCTTGCCGAGTTGCAGTGGGACCTGGGCGGCGTTGCCTACGAGATGGCAATCCGCGACCACTTCCGTCTCGACGTGCTCAGCCGCCAGGCAGCGAAGCTGCAGCAAGTCGACGCTGAGCTCGCCGAGGTCGAGCGGATGCTGAAGCTCGGCCAGGCGGGCGCCGCTGGCGCCTGTGGCAGCTGCGGCGCCCTCTACGCCCAGGGTTCGGCCTTCTGCTGGCAGTGTGGCAAGCAACTGATCGAGCCGGTGCAGGCGGACGCCGCGGCACCGGCATCCGCCCAGCGATGAAGTCCTTGCTAAAAAGCCGCTTCGTCGATCGCGCCTTGCGTGGCGCCGCGCTGGTCGTCACCGACCGTCGTTGGGCGGCGCCGCTGAGCGCGGCGGCGCTCGGCTTCGGCATCTTCGCCGGCGTCGCGATCGGCCCGGGGACTACCGGCACGCTGGCAACTGGTGCCCAACAGATCATCGAACTTCCCAGTTCCGGCGGGGGCCAAGGGCAGAGCGGTGGAGGCGACGCCGGCGTCGCCTCCACCGGATCGGCGCCGCTGCTGGAAGGTGGCGAATCGGACGGTTTCGCAGAAGCCTTCCCGTCGTCCGAACCGCTCGCGCCGGAAGCGGTCGAACCGCTCCCCGCCCCTGCGCCCACGCCTAAACCCGCGCCGAAGCCTGTCCCGGCGGCTGGCGACGACGAGGATGCAGCGGAAGCGGAAAAGCCCGAAACGCAGGAGCTGGAGGGCACCGTGGTCCACGCCAATCCCGCCGCCGGCAGCTACGCGCTGGCGATCGAGGGTGGGGAGCTCGTCTCCGTGCACGCCCCCGAGCTGCCCGAGCCCGGCACCAAGCTGACGGCTCCGTTGCGCCGCCTCGCCAACGGCACCTTCGTCGAGGCGGGGGACCTGGAGCAGGAGAAGGCCATGACGACCGGCGTCAGCTTCCGCGGCGCGATCACCTTCGTCAACGCCGACCCGGCTGCCCCCGCCTACACCGTCTCCGGTCGCGGCGCCTCACTCTTGGTCCACGTCGAGCCCGACCCAACCGGTGCCACCCCGCAACTTCCTCCGATCGGCACCTACTTGACGGTGACGGCGACGATCGCAGCCCCGGAGCCGAATGCCACCCCGACCCTCGTCGAGAACAAGCGAGAGCTCGAACCGGGCCCGCCGTCCACCTACCTCGACCTCGCGGGCATATTCAAGGAAGTCACCCCAGAAACCACCCAGCTCCTCTTCTCAGCCGACGACACCGGGGAGAGCGAAGCCGACCTGACACTGACCGTTCCCAAGCCGATCGACGCCATGAAGCTAAAACCAGGCGACTCGTACCTCGCCACCGCCACCGTCGAACCGGACGGTTCCCTGAAGCTCTCGGGAATAGCGAGTGACGAGCACACCAAAGGTGCCGACGACCCAGCTTCCGCCCAGGGCGATCTGAAGCGCTAGACCTTCTCCGGCTCCGGTAGTTCGCTCTCGCTGATCCCGTACCGCTCGTACAGCCGCCGCAGCGGCGCCGGCGCCCACCAGTTCCACTTGCCGAGCAACTCCATCAGCGAGGGTACGAGCAGGGCGCGGATGATGCTGGCGTCGATCAGCACCGCCAGCGCCGTCCCGACCCCGTTCTGCTTGATGAAGATGATCTGCGAGGTGGCGAAGGCACCGATCGCGACTGCGAAGAGCAGTGCCGCTGCGGTGACGATCCGCCCGGTCCGCTCGAGGCCGATTGCGACCGACTCCGAGTCCGAGGCACCGTTGTCGCGTGCCTCCTTGATCCGGGAAAGTAGGAAGACCGCGTAGTCGGTCGAGAGGCCGAAGGCGACGGCGAAGAGCAGGATCGGCATCGTCTGCTCGATCGCCCCGCTGCTGGTGTAGTCGAGCAGCCCTTCCAGGCGCCCGTCCTGGAAGATCAGCACCAGCAGGCCGAAGACGGCGCTGAGGTTGAGTACGTTCATGATCAGCGACTTGATCGGCAGCACCACCGAGCCGGTCATCAGGAAGAGGATGACCAGGGTGGCGATGACGATGATCGCGAAGGCGATCGGCAGATGGCGAGCGAGGCTGCCCTGGAAGTCGATGAAGTCGGCGGTCGCGCCGCCGACCAACACGGTTGCGCCCGGCGGCGCGGGGACGTCGCGGATCCGCTCCACCGTCGACTGGCTTGCCTCGGAGTTGAACGAGTTCTTCGAGACCACCTGGATCGTGGTGACGCCGTCTCGCAGCGGTTGCGGCGGGGCGACCGCCGCGACGCCTGGCGTGTTGCTGACCTGCGCCACCAGCTTCGCCGTCGCCCGTGGCGTGGCGTCCTTCACCGAGAGCCAGATTGGCGTCTCGCGGTAGGGCGGGAACTCGGCGCTGACGGTGTCGTAGGCCTGCCTGGCGCTTGCGTCCTTGGGCAGCACACTGGGGTCGACGGTGTTGAACTTGATGTTGAGGAAGGGCAGGCCCATGATGATCAGCAGCAGCGCGCTGAGCGTCGCGATCGGCGCTGGCCGGCGCATGACGAAGCGCGAGAGCCGGTACCAGAAGCCCTGCTCATCCGGACGGGCGTCGGCCTCGGCGCGGCGCTGGAGGAAGCGCGGGGAGAGCGAGTTGACCCGCGTTCCGAGCAGGGTCAGGACTGCGGGCAGAACGGTCAGCGAGATCAGCGCTGCCAGCAGGACGACCAGCGAGCCGCCCAGGCCCATCGAGTAGAGGAAGCGCTGCGGGAAGACGAGCAGCGAAGCAAGCGCGGCCGCCACCGTCAGCGAGGAGAAGAAGACGGTCCGCCCCGCCGTGGCGAGAACGCGACGCATCGCCGCCAGGCCGGGGCCGTCTTTGGCGATCTCCTCCCTGTAGCGGGAGACGATGAAGAGGCTGTAGTCGATCGCCAACCCGAGCCCCAGGCCGGTGGTCAGGTTGAGGGCGAAGATCGAGATCGAGCCGAATTCGCTCGCCACGCGCAGGATGAGGAAGGTGCCGACGATCGCCAGCAGTCCGATCATTACCGGCAGCAGCGCCGCTACGAGGCTGCGGAAGAAGAGGAAGGAGAGCAGGAAGAGCAGCGGGAAGGCGAGTAGCTCGGCTCGCCGCAGGTCTTCCTCGACCTGCTTGTTGACCTGCTCCTGGGCGACCGCGGCGCCGCCGACGGTGATCCCGGGGCGACCGGCGAGCTGGTCGGCGATCTCGCCACCGGCTTCTTGCCACTCCTTGTCGTCGATCGGCTTCAGGGCCACGGCGACGTAGGTGGAGTCGCCGTCGAGGGAGACGAAGTCGCGTGAGCGCGTGCTGTAGTAGCTGCTGACCGACTCGACGTTGGCGCGAGCGCCCAGCTCGCGTTCCAGCGCCACGATCCGCCGCTGGGTCGCGGCTTGAGAGACGGGCGCGTCCTCGACCACGACCAGCACGGCGGGGATGCGGTGGCCGGCGTCCTGTAGCTGCTCTCGGGCTTCCACGGCCTCGGTTCCCGGGTCGTCGGCCCCGTATGGGTCGAGGCGGTCGGCGACGGAACCGCCGAGTGCCCCGGCGAGGAGGAAGAAGGCGATTGCTAGAAGGCCGACGCGGCGGGCGCGACGGTCGGCGAGGCGGGCTAGCGAGTCAAACATCAGTTGTCCCCTTTCTCTCGTGCCGGCTCGAGCAGTTGGGCCTCCATCCGCTCGCACCACTCGGCGAACCATTCGTTGAACTCGATCCCCGCCCGCAGCACCATCAGCGGGTAGGGATCCTCGGTATTGGTCATCGCGACCTTCTCCGGCTCCATCGCGCGCAGTTGCGCGGTCAGTTCGAGCCGGCGGGCGCGCATCGCGTGCAGCGTCTCGATCGCCTCCTCGGGCTCGAGCACGCCGGAGAAGAAGAGTTTCAGCAGCCCTTCTTCGCGCATCTCAGCCGTCTCCGGCGGCCTGCGCAGCCAGTCCTTCAGCTCCGCCTCGCCGTCCGCGGTGATCGCGTAGACGGTCCGCTTGCGACCGCCGGTTGGCGCGTCGATCCCCTCGACCAGCCCGGCCTCGGAAAGCCGTTTCAGCTCGGGATAGATCTGCCCGTAGCTGGCCACCCAGAAGAAGCGCGTCGTCTTGTCGACCGCCGCCTTGATCTCGTAGCCCGACCGCGGTTCGCGGCTGAGCATCCCGAGGATTACGTAAGCAGTCGCGCTCAGCTCCATACATCAGATATATCGAGCCGATATATCTAGAAGTGTGATCTAGCGCACGCTGCGAATCGCCCCCAGGGCCGTGACGAAGAATTGACAATCAGCGCGCCACGCGTGCGTCGATGCGACTCACGATCGGGGTGTGAGCGGCGGATACGAAAGCGTTCTCGACTCTGTGCCTGGCGCAAGGATGTCGGTCCAATTCACGACCTTCAAGGGAGAGAGGTTGTTGGATACTCCATCGTCCTGGTTCTGGCAACCCGCTTCGGCGTGGAGACAATCCGCGTCTATGACGCTGCCCACGGGTTCAACGAGATGCATCGGTATACCCGCGATGGGGGCAAGCAGGATGGAATTGTCTTCCACGGCGGTACTCTTGCCGAAGGAATGCAAGCGGCGATTGAGGCGATCAAACGTGGCCACTTTGAGATGATCGAAGGATGGAGAAGGCGATGAGGAGCTATAGCTATCGGGGCCCTGTGACTTCGGCATCTCCCGCCGGCCGAGTGATGGACGAAGCCCTCGATCTGGCAATCGAAGGGAAGTCTCCCTATCCCGACAGATCTACTTTCATCGATGCCGATACGCCCCGTACGGACCGTGAGATCACGGCGGCAACCGAGGAAGGTCAATCTGCCGTTGTCGTCTCGGCGAATGGAAATGCCCGCGTACTCTCCCCTGAGGAAATCCTCACAAGAGTCGCGACACCGCCTGACGCCTAGCCCAACTCAGGTGCCGTCGCTTTAGCCCGACTATCCTCGGTCGTTCTCATGAGCGGGCCTGAATCCGACATAGTCGTGATGAAGTTCGGCGGCACCTCGGTCGCCGGCGCCGAGGAGATCAAGCGCGCCGCGCGGCGGATGGTCGCCGCGCGCGAGGCCGGCAACCGCGTCGTTGCCGTGCTCTCGGCGCGTGGCAAGACCACCGACGAGCTGGTCGCCCAGGCGCACGAGATCTCGGAGCGGCCGGTGGCGCGGGAGATGGACATGCTGCTCTCCACCGGCGAGCGGATCTCCTGCGCGCTCTGCGCGATGGCGATCCACGACATGGGGCACGAGGCGATCTCGCTGACGGGCTCGCAGGCCGGCATCGTCACCGACTCCTCCCACACCCGGGCGAAGATCATCGACGTGCGCGCCGACCGCATCCGCGAGACGCTCGACCAGGACCGGATCGTCCTCGTCGCCGGCTTCCAGGGCGTCTCCACCGAGAGCCAGGACGTGACCACCCTGGGGCGGGGCGGCTCCGACACCACCGCCGTCGCCCTCGCCGCCGCCCTCGACGCCAGCGTCTGCGAGATCTACACCGACGTCGCCGGCGTCTTCAGCGCCGACCCGCGCATAGTCGCCGACGCCCGCAAGCTGGCGGTCGCCTCCTACGAGGAGATGCTCGAGATGTCGGCCTCCGGCGCCAAGGTGCTGCAGCTGCGCTCGGTCGAGTACGCGCGCAACAACGGCGTCCGCATCCACTGCCGCAGCAGCTTCGAGGATGGCCCCGGTACCCTCGTCGTCAGCGAAGAGGAGGCCGAGCAGGAGACCATGGAGCAGCCGTTCGTAACCGCAGTGACCCACTCCGAGGGCGAGGCCCGCGTGACCCTGACCGGCGTCCGCGACGAGCCCGGGGTCGCCGGCCGGATCTTCACCGCGCTGGCCGACGCCGGCATCAACGTCGACGTGATCATCCAGAACGAGCCCGTCGGCGACAACGCGCTCGCCGACCTCTCCTTCACCGTCGACCGCTCCGACCTGACCGCTGCCACCGACACTGTCGCAGCGCTCGACGTCAGCCAAGGCGTCCGCACCGACGAGCAAATCGGCAAGGTCTCGATCGTCGGTGCCGGCATGCGGTCCCACCCCGGAGTCGCCGCCAAGGTCTTCGCCGTGCTCGGTGGCAAGGGGATCAACATCGAGATGATCTCGACCTCGCCGATCAAGATCTCCTGCGTCATCTCCGCCGACCGCGTCCCCGACGCGGTCAAAGCTCTTCACCAGGCCTTCGACCTCGGCGACGACGCGGTCCGCCCAGAGGACCCGATGGGCACCGAACACCGCCCCACGGTCAGCGGCTGAGCCTTCGTCATACTCGGGCGATGGCAGGCGACGGGTACAGAGTCGGCGTTCTTGGCGCGACCGGGCTGGTCGGGACGACCATCCTCGAGCTGCTGGCTGCGCGCGACTTCCCCGTCTCAGAGGTGGTCCCGTTCGCGTCGGAGCGCTCGGCCGGAAAGACGATCGAGTGGGCGGGCGGGGAGCTCGAGGTGCGCCCGCTCAGCGATGAGACGATTCAGGGCCTCGACGTCGTCCTCTCCTCGGCTGGCGGCGCGGTCAGCGCCGAGTGGACGCCGAAGCTGGTCGAGGCCGGCGCGGTCGTCGTCGACAACACCAGCTACTGGCGCATGCACGACGACGTGCCGCTGGTCGTCAGCGAGGTCAACCCCGACGACCTAGCGCGGCACAACGGGATCGTCGCCAACCCGAACTGCTCGACGATGCAGATGGTCGTCGCGCTCAAGCCGCTCTACGACGCGGCCGGAATCGAGCGCCTGGTGATCGCCACCTACCAGGCGGTTTCCGGCACCGGCAAGGCGGCTATTGACGAGCTGCTCGCCCAGTCGAAGGGGGCGCTCGCCAATGGTGATCGGGCGGCCGCCTCGGTGTACCCACACCAGATCGCCTTCAACGCCCTGCCGCAGGCGGGTAGCTTCCCCGACGGCGACGACCACACCGACGAGGAGCGCAAGCTGATCAACGAGACCCGCAAGATCCTCGGCGACCCCGAGATCCGGGTCAGCGCCACCTGCGTGCGGGTCCCCGTCGTCACCGGTCACTCTGAGGCGGTCAACGTCGAGACCCGTGAGCCGCTCTCCCCGGAGCGCGCCCGCGAGCTGCTCGCCGCGGCGCCGGGCGTGACGGTGCTCGACGATCCGGCCGCGGCGCGCTACCCGATGGCGATCGATGCTGCCGGCCGCGACGACGTCTTCGTCGGTCGCATTCGCCGCGACCCCGGCAACGAGCGCGCCCTCGATCTCTGGATCGTCTCCGACAACCTGCGCAAGGGCGCCGCCACCAACACCGTCCAGATCGCTGAGCTGCTGGTCGAGCGCAACCTGATCGGCTGACGTCAGCGCAGCGGATTGGTCCAGCGCAGACCGTCGAAGCGGGAGAAGTCGGCGTCACCCGAAGCAAGCTCGGCGCCGTGCTCGATTGCGAGCGCCGCCAGGTGAGCATCGCTGGTCAGGTTGCCGGCCGTACCAAGTGGCTCCAGCAAGCGGCGCAGGACGGCCGCATGTTGGGCGGTGGGGTGGACGATCGAGGCCACGGATGGCGCGAGCCACTCTTCGACGTAGTCGATCGCCTCGGAGGAGGAGAGAGGTCTCTCGACCGCGACGGGGTTGGTGGCGATTCGGATGAACCCGAGCAGGGCCAGCCAGGCAAAACCAACCGCCTCAGTGCCCGACAGGGTCTGCTCGAGCCAAGGCTTTGCTCGAAGGTGGTATGGCGAATCCTCGTTTATCGCGTAGAGCAGGAGATTGACGTCGGGTAGCTTCACTTGCGGAGGTGAAGCTTCCTCAGCGTCTCGGCATCTTCCAGTTCACCCGCAAGCTGCAACGCCTTGTCGAGGTTTACACCTGGTCGCACGCCGAGATTCTGTGCGCGGACTCGGTAGGGCTGCGGTTTCGCCTCACCCCGTTCGAAGCCGCGGCGTACCGTGCTATTTAAAACCTCCTTGAAGGAGAGACCGCTCTCGCGCGCTGTTTCCTTCAGCTTTGCGGCGACGTCGGGATCGAGGGTAACCGTGGTGCGCATGAAAGCATCATAGCAGCAACTAAGCTGCTGTCATGATGCATTAGTTGCCCAGATCCTCGGCGAGGACACCGAAGCGCTCGACCAGGGCGCAAAAGAAGTCGTGGCGGGTGACGACCGCGTGCACCCGGCTGGCGGTGGCGATCGGGACGATCAGCACGCGGTGGTGGAGGAAGAGCTCGGCCAGCTGGGTGTCGGAGAAGTCGTCCTCGACCAGGACGTGATCGGTGGTGAGCCAGCGCCGGATCGGCTGCTCGGCGCAGTTGGCGCGGCGCTCGATCGTCTCGTCGACCGAGCGCGAGACCATCGCTGCCGAGCCCAACTCGCTGACGTAGCCCGGGAAGAGCGCCGCCATGAACTCGCGCTCGCCGAAGATGCCAGCGAAGCTGCCGTCCTGCTCGACCGCGGGCAGGGCGGGCAGGCCGTGGTCGAGCACCTTTCGCGCTGCCGGGCCGATCAGCTCGTCGGCGTCGAGCGGCTCTATCTCGCGCAGGGTTTGTTTGACGATCGAGTCGGGCATCGTGGCTCCCCCTCAGTTTCCCTCAGAGGACTACGTAGCGGATGGCGATGTAGGCGGTGGCGATGGCGATCGAGATGATCGTCGCCGGCAACCCCACCTTGAGGAAGGCGACGAAGCCGATCGGCGTACCCGCCCGCTCGGCCATCCCGGCGGCGGCGACGTTCGCGGCGGCGGCGATCATCGTCGCGTTGCCGCCGAAGCAGGCACCGAGGGAGAGCGCCCACCAGTAGGCGTCGTCGCCCTGCGCCCCGGCCGTCGCCTGCAGGTCCTTGACCACGGGGATCATCGCCGTGGTGAAGGGAATGTTGTCGACGACAGCGGAGCCGAGCGCGGCGACCCAGACGATCCCGATCAGCTCCGCCGTACGCTCGCCGCCGGTGACGTCCTTGACCGCCTCGGCGACGTGGCCGATCGCCCCGGTCGCCTCCAGCGCGCCGACCATGACGAAGAGGGCGACGAAGAAGAAGAGCGTCGTCCACTCGATGTTGGAGAGCGCCTCCTCGAGGTCGATCCTGGTCACCAGCAGGCCGACCGCGGCGCCGCTCAGCGCCACCGTCGCCGGCTCGACGTGCAGCGCCTGGTGGACGAAGAAGGCGAGCACCGTCGCCAGCAGGACCGGGCCGGTGCGGCGCAGCTCGGCCGAGTCGCGAATCGAGGCGCGCGCGTTCAGCTCCATCACTGCGCGCCTGTTGCGCTCCTCGACCTGCAGCCGGGAGCGGAAGACGAGGTAGAGCAGGGGAATGACGACGGCGAAGGCGATGATCGCAACCGGCGCGAGGTTGACGATGAAGGCGTTGAAGCTGAGCCCGGTCGCGCCGGCGATGATGATGTTCGGCGGGTCGCCGATCAGGGTCGCGGTGCCGCCGATGTTGGAGGCGATCACCTCGATGATCAGCAGCGGCACGGCCTCGATGTCGAGCGCATCGGCGAGCAGGAAGGTGATCGGCGCGATCAGCAGGATCGTCGTCAGGTTGTCGAGGAAGGCGGAGAGCAGCGCCGTCGTCCCGGCCAGGCTCATCGTCACCGCAAACGAACGCCCGCCGGAGAGCTGGCCGGCGCGGATCGCGACGTAGTCGTAGACCCCGGTCTGCTGGGTCAGGTAGACGAGGATCATCATCCCCACCAGCAACCCGATCGTGTTGAAGTCGACCGACTCGATCGCCTGCTCCTGGGAGAAGTCGCCGACGAAGAGGACGACGATCGCGGCGCCGAGCAGGGCGACGTTGGTGCGGTGCATCCTCTCGCTGGCGACGACCGCCAGGACGATCAGGAAGGTGGCGACGGCAACTGCCATGCGGGCCTCTCGGGGTCGACGACGAGTGTTGCCGACCAGGCTTCCCGGCTCACCGCACCAAACCCTAACGCTTCAAGGGCGATCGCCTCAGGTCGCGATCAGGCCGGGGATCCAGCGGGACGCGAGGCGCAGGCCATAGAGCGTTAGCAGCGGATACATCCCGTCGGCGAGCGACCAGCCGAGGACGTAGGCGCCGTTGCCGTCGAAGACATGGAAGAAGTGGTCCAGGTCCCAGGTGCCGAAGACGATCTGCTCGGCGTACTTGACGATCAGGCTGAAGGTGGTGAAGACGATGATCTGGGTGAGCAGCGAGTGGCTGGCGCGCACGCCGAGGTAGAGGAAGGTGAGGCAGACGCCGATCCAGATGAAGGTGTGCATGAAGTTGGTGACCCAGGGCAGGTAACTCATCAGGCCGGCCTTGTAGAGGCCGTAATTGGCGAGGAAGACCGGCACCGCCCAGGCCAGGCCGATCGCGAAGAAGGTGCGCCGCTCCTCGGGCTCGATCCGCGGCTTGGTCAGCCTGATGATCGTCAGCAGCGCCGCGTAGAAGAGGAGGATCGCCAGGACTCTGAGTGGCGTGACGTCGTACATCGTCTACTCGCGGGAGGCGATCATCGGCGCGGCGTAGTGGGCGAGGGCCATCACCGTCAGCTGCGGGTTGACGGTGAGGCTGGTCGGGAAGACGCTGGCGTCGCAGACGTGCAGGTTGTCGAAGCCGTGGACCTTGAACTCGGGGTCGACCACGCCGCGCTTCGGGTCGCTGCTGATCGTGTTGCCGCCCTGCGGGTGGCCGGTGCCGAGCGAGATGTAGTCGGGGTCGGCGCAGATCCGGTCGAGCTCGTCGAGGTCCTCGACGCTGACGAGCTCGTCGCCACGCCAGGTGTTGACCAGGAGGCGTTTCGGGCCCGGTTCGGTTGCGAGCAGGATCCTGCCGAGCTGCTTCAGACCCCGCGCCAAGGTGGCGAGGTCGTCGGGTTGGGGGCGGAAGACGACGCCCGGGCCGCCGGTCAGTGCCCGCCGCACCTGGCCGTTGGAGGCCGTGCCGACGAGGACGCCGACGGCCATCATGCGCTTGTAGTTGGACATGTTCTGCGCGTGCGTCTCGAACCAGCCGGGCAGGTTCAGCGCCTGCGACACCGGCGGGTTGAACCAGGTCTCGAAGACGTAGCCGTCGTCCCCGGGAACGCCGTAGTGGGAGATCTGCAGGCCGTCGTAGGCTTCCATCTCCTCCTCGAATTCCGCCGTCAGCGGCGCGCCCATGTTGGCCGAGAACCGCTCCCCCACCGGCAGCCGCCGGCCGAGTCCGCTGCGCAGCAGCAGGTAGCTGGAGGCGACGGCGCCGGCAGCGAGCACGTAGGTCTCGGCGCGCACCCTCAGGGCGCGCCCGTCAGGGAACTTCGCCCGCAGGCCGGTGACGTGCTCGGGCCGGCCGCTGAGCGCGAAGATCCGCTCGACCTCGCACTCGGCGAGGATCCTGACGCTGCCCTTGCCCCCGGCCTGGGCTTTGGGCAGCACGGTCTCCAGCATCGAGAGCTTCTTGCCCCAACGGCAGCCGATGTTGCAGTAGCCGGAGCCGTAGCAGCCCTTGATGTTGGCGTTGACGACGCCGACATTGAGTTGCTCGGGCGAGAGATCGAGGTTCTCAACGCCTTCGACGTACTTGTGCGCCGACCTGTTCAGCACCACCCCGGGCGCCTGTGGCCCGATCGTGAGCAGGTCTTCGACTGCCGCCACGCTGCCGGCCAGCCGGCCCAGGTCGAGGTTGGCGTCATGGGCGAAGGGGTCGTTCCAGCTGGCGAGGACCGGGTCGGGCGGCGGGAAGCAGACGGCGTTGTTGACCGTGGTCGAGCCGCCGACGCAGCTGCCCTGTAGGACGGTGAAGCGCCAATCCTCGGTCTGTTGCATCAGCCCGTCGGCGTACAGCCTGCCGATCATCTCGACCTCCGACTCGCTGAAGTGGCGCGGTTCGACGTACTGCCCGCGCTCGAGGATGAGCACGTCGCAGCCGCGCTCGGCCAGCTCGTGGGCGAGGATCGCGCCGCCGGCGCCGCTGCCGACGATGCAGATCTCAGCCTCGATTTCGTCCGCGCCGATCTGCTCTGGCCGCTCGACCTCCAGCGGGTGCTCCCCCGGTTCCTCGATGTCGAGCTCGGCGTAGCGGGGCCGCTGGGTGAACGGCGCGTAGCCGATCGAGTCATAGGAGCGCTCGTCGCCGTAGTAGCCGGCGTAGGTGAGCTGCATGCAGATGCGGATCAGGACCTGCTGGAGGTTCTTGAGGAAGCGGGGGCGGCCCTGCATCGGCAAACGCTCGAAATGGGCTTCGAGGAAACGGCGCCGGCTCTCCGTGTCGAGCTCGGAGAGTGGCGGGCTGATCTTCGGATGCGGACGCAGCTCGACCAGCGGGGCCAGCTGGATCGCTCCCAGGGCGACGCGGTAGAGCCAGCGGCGGCGGGCGCGGAAGTCCTGCAGGAATGCCTCCACCCGGTCGGCGACGTCGCGCGGCGAGATCGACGCGTTGGCGCCGGCCATCAGGACCTCGGCGGCAGCCGTCAGCCCCCGGTAGGAGATCGGCCAGAGGAAGCCGAGCTGGTGGCGCCGCCTCCAGGCGGCGCGGTAGGAGAGCAGGACGACGGCGCCGATCGCGACGTCGAGCGCGATCATCCCCCAGAGCAGGCTCGTCAGCCGCGGCTCGCCGCCGAGCAGGGGGACGGTGAGGTCGGCGTCGCCCGCATACTGGTGGATCAGGTAGGCGACCGAGACGGCGACGGAGAGGAACTCGACCACGATCAGGGGGCCGATGATTGCCATGTTCCGGCGCAGCCTGGCCGCCGCGTAGGCGCAGACCATCGCCAGCGCGGCCATGCGCACCACCGAGTTGGTGACAAAGGGCAGTTCCCGGGCGAAGTCCTCGGTCGAGCCGAGGAAGGGCGCGATCTCGTAGGCGACCGCGGCGAGCGCGAACCCCAGGGCGAGGAAGGCCAGCACGCCGCGAAGCAGGCGCTCGCTCGGCGTCAGCGCACCGAGGTCCCTGTCGGATGGCTCAATACCTTTGGTCGACCAGCGCGCGGCGAGGTAGAAGGCGGCGATGCCCGCGGTGATCACGCCGTCGAGGCCGATCGAGTACAGCAACACGGTCCCGACGTCGGGGTGGGCGAAACCCAGGTCGGCCTTGGTGCCGGTCTCGGCGAAGAGGAGCATCGAGCCCATCGCCGCGACCGAGACCAGGTGGGCGAGGATGAGGATGAGTACCAGCCCCGTCCGCCGGCGAACGTCGCCGGCCGCGTAGAGGCTGAGCAGGCCAAGGATGCTCACCTTGACGACCGAGTTGGCGACGAAGGGGAGTTCGTGGAAGAAGTCCTGGGCCGGCGGGACGAAGGGCCCGAGCGCGTAGACGATCGTCGCCAGGAAGAGGCCAAACGCGGTGAGGCGGAGGACGAGGCGCAGCGCCCGCTCGGCGCCGGTCAGCGGTGCTTCGCCGCCGGCCGCTGATTGCTCAGAAGAGGCCTGATTCTGTTTGGAACCCCCGTCCATAACCGGCGGGGGCGACCCTAACCGGCCGTTCGGGTGGCGTCAACCGGCGACGGGCGCTGCCAGCCGCTCCTCGACCCAGCCGGTCGAGGCGATGTGCTTGCTCATGCCGAGCTGCTTCGGCTCGGCGCCAAGCGCCAACCCGACGAGCTGGGGCAGGTGGAGGACGGCGAGGCCGAGGTCGCGGTTGACGACCTTGGCCGCCTCCGGCTGCTGCATGTCGAGGTTGAGGTGGCAGAGGGGGCAAGGGGTGACGAGGCAGTCGGCGCCGGCGTCGATCGCGTCGCCGACATGGGTGCCGGCCTGCCGCAGCGAGGTCTCGCGGTTCATCGTGATCACCGGGAAGCCGCAGCACTTGCGGGCACCGTCGTACTCGACCACCTCGCCACCGAGGACCTCGATCAGCTTCTCCAGGTAGATATCGCGCTCGGGGAACTCGTCGTAGCCGAGCCGCTCCTTGGGCCGCACGATGTAGCAGCCGTAGAAGGGGCCGACGCGCAGGCCGGAGAGCGGGCGAACGACCTTCTCGGCCAGCTTGTCGAGCCCGTAGTCCTCGACCAGCAGCCAGAGGAAGTTTTTGTTGGTGAAGCCGTCCTTGCCCTTCTCGTAGGCGAGTCCCTGGCCGCTCAGCACCTCGTTGATATGGGCGCGGTAGGAGGAGTCAGCGTCGAGCCGTTGCTGGCACTCCGACTGCGCCCCCTGGCAGGTCGAGCAGATGTTCATCATCGCCAGGCCGGTCTGCTGGGCGAGGGCGAAGGTGCGGGCGTTGAGCGTGTCGGCCAGCTCCTGGTTGTGCTCGGCGATGATCCCGGCGCCGCAGCAGTTGGCGCGGTCGAGTTCGACCAGCTCGATCCCGAGCCGCTCGGCGACCAGCGCCATCGAGCCGTGCAGCTCGGTGGTGAAGCCGCGCGAGACGCAGCCGGGCCAGTAGGCGAGCTTCATGCGGTCTCCTCCGTCTCGTCGGGCTCGGGCTCGACGTCCTCCTCGCCCTTGATGTAGATGTTGAATTCCTCGCGGTGCTCCTCGGCGTGCTCGTAGATCGCCTTGACCTCGTCCTGGGCGCCGTCGGGCAGCTTCGGATGGATGCCGGGGATCAGCTTGGAGAGCGAACGGGCCTTGCCGGTTTTGATCGCGCGCAACACGGTTGGCAGCGACTCGACCAGGCCCTTGATCGCGCCTTTGCTCGGTTTGAGCTTGCCTTTGATCCCGGGCGCGTAGGACTCCTGCACCAGCAGCGCCTCGTCGTTGGTGCCCTTCTTCTCGATCATCTTGACGAAGGCGTTGACGTGGTTGTGGCCATTGTTGGGGTCGTCGTGGATCCCCTCCTCGCCGGCCTTGCGGCGCAGGCGCATGATCTGGTCCATCGGTGCGACGCCCTTCGGGCAGGCGTCGATGCAGCTGAAGCAGTGGGTGCAGTCGTAGATCCCGTGCGGGTCGTGGGCAAGGTCGTGGAGGCGCTCCTTGGTCTCAGCGTCGCGCGGGTCGCCGACGAAGCGGTAGGCCTTGGCCAGGGCGGCCGGGCCGATGAAGTCGGGGTCGGCTTCCATCGAGAGGCAGGAGGAGACGCAGGCGCCGCACTGGATGCAGGCCATCGACTGGGTGATGTCGATCATCGACTCCGGCTCGACCACGTACTCGCGCTCGGGCGGGTTGCCGTGGGGGACGAGCCAGGGGGTGACGCGGCGGATCTTCGCCCAGTGCGTCGACTCCATGTCGGTGATCAGGTCCTTGATCACGGGCATGTTGCCCATCGGTTCGACCACGATTGGCGGCGTACCGGCACCGTTGCCGCTGCCCGCGCTCGCCTTCTTCTCCGCCAGCTCCTGCGCCTCGCCGATCTGGGTCTTGCAGCCAAGGCCCGACTGGCCGTTGACCTTCATCCCGCAGGAGCCGCAGATCGCGGCGCGGCAGGAGCAACGTACGGCGAGCGAGCCGTCGTCGCGGTCCTTGGCCTGCAGGATCCCGTCGAGAACCGAGAGCGAGGGGTCGAGGTCGACCTTGAACTCCTCCCAGTAGGCACCCTCGCCGCTCTCGGGCTGGTAACGGCGGACTTTAAGCGTGTACTCGGCCACTCAGTACTTCCTCTCTTCGGGTTCCCACTGGGTGATCGTCACCTCTGAGTATGAGAGCTCCGGCCCGTCGTCCCCTTGCTGCAGGTCGATGTGTTTGAGCCACTCCTCATCATTGCGCTCGGGGAAGTCGGTCCTGTACTGGGCGCCGCGGCTCTCCTTGCGCTCCAGCGCGGCAACGCAGGTGCACTCGGCGTTGTCGAGCATGTAGCCGAGCTCGATCGCCGCCAGGACGTCCTGGTTGAAGATGCTGCCCTTGTCGTCGATGTAGGCGCTCTGGGCCTCCTCCTTGAGCCGGCACACGGTCTCCAGCGCCTGCTGGATGCCGGCCTCGTCGCGAAAGACGGCGACGTGCTTGTCCATCGTTTCGCCCAGCTCCTGCTTGATCTCCGAGACGCGCCGGCCCGAGCCCTTCTCGCGAGCGGCGATCGACGCGATCGTCCCTTCCTCGCCCTCCAGCACGCTTCGCGAGGGCTGCGAGCCCTCGATCTGCTTGGCGCGGGCGGCGGCGTCGACGCCGGAGCGGCGGCCGAAGATCAGCGTGTCGAGCAGCGAGTTGGCGCCGAGCCGGTTGCCGCCGTGGACGGAGACGCAGGCGACCTCGCCGGCGGCGTAGAGGCCGGGGACGTCGGTGCGGCCGTCGACGTCGGTCTTGACGCCGCCCATCGTGTAGTGATTGCCAGGCTTGATGTGGATCGGTTCGCGGGTGATGTCGACCCCGGCGAAGTCCTGGCCGACGAGGACGATCTCCCGCAGCGCCTCGTGCACGCGCTTTTTCGGCACCACGGTGATGTCGAGCGCGACGGTGCCGTCGGGGAAGCCGCGGCCCTCGTTGATCTCGGTCTGCTCGGCGCGGGAGACGACGTCGCGCGAGGCCAGTTCCATCTTGTTCGGCGCGTAGCGCTCCATGAAGCGTTCGCCCTTGGCGTTGAGCAGATGGGCGCCCTCGCCGCGGGCGCCCTCGGTGATCAGAAAGCCCTTGCCCGCCAGCGTCGTCGGGTGGTACTGGATCATCTCCATGTCCATCAGCTTGGCGCCGACCCGGTAGGCCATCGCGATCCCGTCGCCGGTGCAGATCAGCGCGTTGGTGGTCGGCTTCCAGACCTGGCCGTTGCCGCCGCTGGCGAGGATCACGGACTTGGCCCTGAAGAGCTGCATCGAGCCGTCAGCGATGTTGCGGGTGACGACGCCGCAGCACTCGCCCGCCTCGTCGATCGCCAGCGCGGTGCAGAACCACTCCTCGTAGCGGGCGACCGAGTCGGAGTACTTCATCAGCTGCTCGTAGAGCACGTGCATGATCGCCTGCCCGGTGATGTCGGCGACGTAGTAGGTGCGGGCGGCGGAGGCGCCGCCGAAGGCGCGGGTGCCGAGCTTGCCTTCCTCGTTGCGGTGGAAGGTGACGCCAAGGTGCTCGAGGTGGAGGATCTCTTCCGGCGCCTCTTCGCACATGATCGAGATCGCGTCCTGGTCTCCCAGGTAGTCGGAGCCCTTGACCGTGTCGAAGGCATGCGACTCCCAGGAGTCGCCCGGGTTGAGCGCCGCGTTGATCCCGCCCTGGGCGGCGTTCGAGTGCGAGCGCACGGGGTGGACCTTGCTCAGGATCCCGACCGAGACCCCTTGCTCGGCGGCGGCCAGGGCGGCGCGCTGCCCGGCGAGCCCGGCGCCGATCACGAGTACGTCATGCGTAGGCACGAGCGCGGACTCTATACGCGCGAAATCCGACCCCGCGCTCGGATTTCCAACCCCCCGCCGACGGGCCGATTTCCCACGTATATCGTGGGAAAT
>JBAREU010000080.1:0-5654 GCA_049796515.1 Solirubrobacterales bacterium | reverse complement strand
CCTTCCGCCAGGTCGGCGCCGTGCTCGGCACGGCGATCCTCGTCGCCATCGTCGGCGATCCGGTCGGCCTGCGCGAGGCCCTCTCGGTCTCCGACAGCGCCTACCTCTTCGCCGTGATCGCCGCCCTACTCTCCGGCGCCGTGACGCTTGGCTTGCGACCCGCTCGCACCCCCGCTGATGTCGGCGGCGATGCGCCTGAGACATCAGGGGCCGTCGCCTATGAGACCGCTTCGACCTGAGTAGGTAGCGAGCGCCAGGCGCACTCGGCGTCGGTGAGGGAGACGTTTACGCTGCGGTCACCGGCTGAGATCTCGATCGTGTTGCCGCCGACCTTGCCGAGGTGGAGGACGGCGACGCGGTCGGTGGCAAGACCCTCCAGCTTCTCGCGGTCGCCGCTGATCAGGAAGCCGCCGGGTCCCTCGCCGAAGAGCGCCTCCTCGGGGGAGCAGCCCCGCTCGCGCAGGTGCTGGAGGTCGACCTGGCAGCCGAGGCCGGCGCCGACCGAGGACTCGGCGAGGGCGCAGACTAGGCCGCCGTCGCTGACGTCGTGGGCAGAGGCGATCACCCCGGCGCGAACAGCTTTTCGAACGGCGGTGCATGCAGCGGCAACCGCAGCGACATCGGGCTGGGAGAGGCCGGTGTCGAGCTCGCCCCGCAGCTTGGTCAGCTCCGAGCCCTCCAGCGAGGGTTCGAACGGCCCGAGCAGCGCGATCGCGTCGCCCTCCGCGGCGAAGGCGCTCGGCGCTGCAACGGCCGGGTCGGGCAGCTCGCCGACCATGCCGACCACAGGGGTCGGGTAGATCGGCCCTTCCGGACCCTCGTTGTAGAGGGAGACGTTGCCGCCGACGACGGGTACGCCGAGCGCCTCGCAGGTGTCGGCGAGACCCTGCACCGAGCGGTCGAGCTGCCAGGCGGGCGTCGGCTTCTCCGGGTTGCCGAAGTTGAGGCAGTTGGTCAGGCCGAGCGGCTCGGCGCCGGCGCAAGCGAGGTTCTGGGCGCACTCGAGCACCGCCTCGACCGTGCCGGCATAGGGATCGCAGGCGACCCGCCGGCCGTTGCCGTCGATCGAGATCGCGATCGCGCCGTCGGCCTCGGGGATCGCCAGCACCGCGGCGTCGGCACTCTCCGGCCGTCGCGCCGTGCGCGAGCCGACGATCGAGTCGTACTGCTCGAAGGCCCAGCGCTTCGAGGCGATCGAGGGGGAGGCGAGCAGGGCGAGCAGCGTGTCCGCGGGCGAGGCCTCCGGATCCAGCGTCGCTCGGTTGCCGTATGTCCATCTATCGGGCTCAACCGGCTCGAGGTCATAGAGCGGACAGCCGTCGACCAGCGCCTCGACCGGCATCTCGCCGACGACCTCGGACCCGTGCAGGACCCGCACCTGGCCACTGTCGGTGACGCTGCCGATCTCGGCCGCGCCGGTCTGCCATTTCTCGCAGAGCGCGATCACCTCGCCAACCTTCTCCGGCTCGACCACGGCGAGCATCCGCTCTTGCGACTCGGAGACCATGATCTCGAAGGGCTCCATGTCGGCCTCGCGCAGCGGCACCCGCGCCACGTCGATCTCGATCCCGACCCCGCCGGCCGAGGCCATCTCGCTGGCCGAAGAGGTGAGACCGGCGGCGCCGAGGTCCTGCAGCGAGACCAGCAGCCCCTTCGCCAGCAGCTCCAGGCAGCACTCGAGCAGCTTCGACTCCTCGAAGGGGTCGCCGATCTGCACCGTCGGCCGCTTCGCGTCGTCGCCATCGCCGAGCTCGGCCGAGGCGAGCACCGAGGCGCCGCCGATCCCGTCGCGCCCGGTCGAGGCGCCCATCAGCACGACCGCGTTGCCGACCCCGGCGGCGGCGGCGCGCACCATGTCCGACTGACGGGCGATCCCGACGCACATCGCGTTGACGAGGCAGTTGTGCTCGTAGGGAGCCTCGAAGTAGATCTCGCCGCCGACGGTCGGCACGCCGATTGAGTTGCCGTAGTGGCCGATGCCGCGCACGGCGCCGTCGAGCAGATGGCGCGAGCGGACCGAGTCGAGCTCGCCGAAGCGCAGCGAGTCGAGGATCGCGATCGGCCGCGCGCCGAGCGCGAAGACGTCGCGGAGGATGCCGCCGACTCCCGTCGCCGCCCCCTGGAAGGGCTCGACCGCGCTTGGATGATTGTGGGACTCGACCTTGAAGGCGACCGCGTAGCCCGCGCCGACGTCGACCGCGCCAGCGTTCTCGCCCGGCCCCATCACCACCCGCTCGCCCTCGGTCGGCAGCCGCCGCAGCAGCTTGCGCGAGTGCTTGTAGGCGCAGTGCTCGGACCAGAGCAGGCTGAACATCGCCAGCTCGACCCCGTTCGGCTCGCGCCCCAGCTTCTCGCAGATGAGGTCGAACTCGGCGTCGGTCAGGCCAAGCTCGCGATGCGGCGAGCTGCTCGCGGCCGGCGCGCTCACGCCCGCGCCCCCGCGACCGCCTCGAACACCTTCTGCCCGTCGGTCGAACCGGTCATCGCGTCGACCGCATGCTCGGGGTGCGGCATCAGGCCGAGCACGTTGCCGGCCTCGTTACGGACGCCGGCGATGTCGCGCGCCGACCCGTTCGGGTTCTGCCCCGGCGCGTAGCGAAACGCCACCTGCCCATTTGCCTCGATCGAGTCGAGCATCTCCGCCGGCGCCCAGTACCGCCCTTCCCCGTGCTTGGCCGGGATCGACAAGCGCTCACCAGGTTCGTGGAATGATTTGGGGGCCTCTGGACCCCCAAAAGCTTCCACGACCAGCTCTACCTGGCGGCAGGTGAACCGGAGGCTCTCGTTGACCAGGAGGGCGCCGGGCAGCAGGTCCGCTTCGCAGAGGACCTGGAAGCCGTTGCAGATCCCCAGCACCGGCCCGCCCGCCGCGGCGAACTCGGCTACCGCCTCCATCGCCGGCGAGAAGCGGGCGATCGCGCCGGCCCGCAGGTAGTCGCCGTAGGAGAAGCCGCCGGGGACGACGACCGCGTCGATCCCGCTCAGATCCCGCTCTTCGTGCCAGACGAGCCGTGCCTCGCCGCCGGCGAGCTCGCAGGCGTGCAGGGCGTCCCGCTCGTCGCAAGAACCAGGAAATTGAAGAACACCCCACATCATTGAACGGCGCCTCCTCCGCTTCGCGTCCGGGGGCGCCTGACGTCTTCGGAATTCGCTGACGTCAAAGGCTTTCTATCTCGAAGTCCTCGATCAGCGGGTTGGCGAGCAGCTTCTCGCAGAGCTCCGGCAACGCATCCGGCCGGTCGGTCTCCAGCTCGACCATGCGCCCCACTCGCACGTGCCCGACCCCCTCGAAGCCAAGCGCCGGCAGCGCCCGCTCGACCGCCTTGCCCTGCGGGTCGAGGATCCCCTCCTTCGGCCGGATCAGGACCCTGGCCTTCGGCATTACCGCGACCGCCGCACTAGAAGGAGCGCTCCGTGATGCGCTCGTAGGCCTCGACGTACTTGGCCCGCGTCTGCTCGACCACGTCGGCCGGCAGCTCGGGTGCTGGTGGCCTGTGGTCCCAGCCAGCGGCGTCGGCCCAGTCGCGCACGAACTGCTTGTCGAAGGACGGCTGCGTCTTGCCCGGCTCGTAGCGGTCGGCCGGCCAGAAACGCGAGGAGTCCGGCGTGAGGACCTCGTCGGCGAGGACGATCTCGGCGCCGGCGTGGCGGCCGAACTCGAACTTGGTGTCGGCGAGGACGATGCCCCGCTCGGCCGCGTGCTCGGCCCCGCGGGTGTAGACGTCGATCGAGATCCGCCGCAGCTCTTCCATCAGCGCCCGGTCGCCGACGATCTCCGCCGCCCGCTCGAAATCGACGTTCTCGTCGTGGTCGCCGATCTCGGCCTTGGTCGCCGGGGTGAAGATCGGCTCCGGCAGCTTGTCGGACTCGAGCAGGTTCGGTGGCAGCTCAATGCCGCAGACCGCGCCGCCCGCCTTGTATTCCTTCCAGCCCGAGCCGGAGAGATAGCCGCGCACGACGCACTCGACCGGGTACATCTCCAGCCGCCGCACCCGCATCGCCCGCTCGGCGACCTCTTCGGGCACGTCGTCGGAGATGAAGTGGTTCGGAACGATGTCGCCGGTCAGCTCGAACCAGAATTCGGAGATCCGGTTGAGCACCTTCCCCTTGTCGGGGATCGGCGTCGGCATCACCACGTCGTAGATCGAGATCCGGTCGGAGGCGACCATCAACAGGTCGTCGCCCCACTCGTAGATCTCGCGCACCTTGCCGGAGGAATGGAGCTTCAGATCGGTGACGGCTGGCATTAAGCCGATGCTAACCATCGGCGAAGCGGAGCACCGGTCCGGGCGGCTCTGCCATCCTTGCGGGGCATGCTGCCACCGGAACCGAAGAACTCGCCCCTGGTCCAGACCCTGCGCTGGTCGTTCCGGCCGCTGCCCTTCCTGCAGGAGTGTCGCCAGCGCTACGGGGACTCCTTCAGCCTCAAGTTCCTCGGCTTCGAGCGGCCGATGGTGATGATCTCCGACCCGGCGGCGATCAAGGCCCTCTACACGGAGCGCGCGCATGGGTTGCCACCGGGGCGCGAGGTCGTGCTGACGCCGGTCGTCGGCCCGCACTCGGTGCTTGTGATCGAGGGCGCCGACCACCTCGCCCATCGCAAACTGATGCTGCCCGCCTTCCATGGCGAGCGGATGCGTTCCTACGAGCCGATCGTCAGCGAGATCGTCGACGCCGAGATCGACTCCTGGCCGCTCGGCGAGGAGTTCGCGATCCACCCCCACATGCAGGCGATGACCCTGGAGGTGATCCTGCGCGTCGTCTTCGGCGTCGCCGAGGGTCCTCGCCTGGAGGGACTGCGCGTCCTGCTGACCAGGGTGCTGGAGGAAACCTCGTCGCCGTTCACCCAGCTGATCGGTCTGGCGGCGCGCCGCTTCGGCGGCCGCGGCCCCTGGGCCAAATTCGAAGGCCAGCTGAAGGCGGTCGACGAGCTGCTCTACGCCGAGATCGCCGATCGCCGCGCGGCTGGTGACTTCGATGAGCGCGACGACATCCTTTCGCTGCTGATGCAGGCCCGCTTCGAGGATGGCGGGGAGATGAGCGACGAGGACCTGCGCGACCAGCTGATGACGCTGCTGCTCGCCGGCCACGAGACCACCGCCACGGCCCTCGCCTGGACCTTCGACCTGCTGCTGCGCCACCCGCGTGAGCTAGCCCGGCTGCGCGAGTCGCTGGAGGTGGGAGAGGACGACTACCTGCGGGCGACGATCAGCGAGTCGTTGCGGCTGCGCCCGGTCGTGCCACTCGCCGGCCGCCGCCTCAACAAGGAGCTGGAGGCGGACGGCCTCACGCTGCCGGCGGGCACCGACGTCACGCCCGCGATCTGGCTCGCCCACACCCGCGCCGACGTCTACCCGGAGCCCTTTGCCTTCCGCCCCGAGCGCTTCCTCGACGAGGCGCCGGACACCTACGCCTGGATCCCCTTCGGCGGCGGCGTCCGCCGCTGCCTCGGCGCCGCCTTCGCCGAGTTCGAGATGCGGATCGTCCTGCGCGAGGTCCTGACCCGCTGCGAGCTGCACAAGGCGAGCCCGAGGCCGGAGAAGATCGGCCGCCGCAACATCACCCTCTCGCCCAAGGACGGCACCCCGGTCGTCCTCACCGCGCGCCACCCAGCGCGCGAGCCCGAGCTGGTAGCGGCCTAGGCCCCCTTAGAC
>JBAREU010000079.1:0-13783 GCA_049796515.1 Solirubrobacterales bacterium | reverse complement strand
GTGCAAGAAGGGGAGCCAGCGCCTGCGGCGAGGCGTCCGTGAGATAGGCCCGCGCAAACCGAACCGCGAAGGCGGCGGTGGCGGGGTCGGCGGCACTGCTTCGATCGGCGGCAGGTGAGCCGTCCTGCCGGGGCTCGGTGAGGACACCGGAAACACCCCGCAGAAGCAGGAGCCCGACCAGCGCCCACAGCGCCACCCGGCCCACAGCCCGGAGCGCCGAGCCGACCGAGCGGCCATCACCTTCGCGCCGCCTGGGCTGAGTACCAATTCCTACTGACACTTCTAGACCACCTCCAGTGTCGTGCTTGGTGCCAGCCGATTTGCTGGCTCACGACCACAGGGCGGCGAAGTGCCAAAGTGGTCACAACCTCATGCGCATTTCGTTATATGTGTGTGTCACACAACGGGAAACGAGCGACGTCAAGCGACGCCGCTCGTTGGACGAGATACCCCCTGGGGCTTTCAGACTGCGGTGCTACCCGAGCCCGGAGGCGAGCTGCTGGACGAGCCACCAGCCAGTGAAGTCGACTAGCTCGTAATGCACCCACATACCTTGGCGACGCCGGCTGACAATGCCGGTCTGGTGCAGTACGGCGAGCTGCTTGGAAACCGTAGGCTGGCTCACCGAAAGGCGGGAAGTAAGTGCGCTGACCGTGGCGCTGCCACGCTCGTTGAGCACTTCGATCAGGCGAATCCGGGTGGGATCGCTCAACACTTTCAACATCGCCGCCACCATCTCGACCGTCTCCTCGGACAAGGGCTCGGTCCGGGCGGTTGCGTTTGCCTGCTGTTCGTGACTTCCGGCCATCTCACCACTACAGGGCGCCGAAGGTGAAAAGTGGTCCCCCTCCATATTCGGAATGCGCATGTGCCCTTGGCCGCTAGGTGGCCGAGTGCTATCCCCAGGCCGAGCTGGCGCAGGATGCGGCGGCCGACAGGCTCGGCTATATGAGGGCCAACGCTTGCGCCGGCTGAGACCCTGGCAAGGGGAAGGGGGGGAAATGCGGGCGATGCGAGCGGCAGCTTGCAGGTACGGCGCCGCCTGCTCCCTCAGACGAGAAGCGAATGCTGGTTTCCAGAACCTTGCCGCCGTGTCTTTCCGAAATCCCAGCCTTTGACGTAGGCGTGGATCCGATCCCAGTTCGTACGGAATCGCTGTTCAACCTGGTCAATCAAGCATCCCGCCCGAGCAACTTCCTCAATGCCCTCTACAACGCCGAGTCTGAAATCCGCTCTACGCATCGGCTCAACGGTCTCGCTAAGACGTTCTGCCTCGTTCAAGACTGAAAGCGCGACCATCGCTGCATCTAATTTCTCTTGGTGAGATTTTGGCTGCATCTGTTCCATTAGGTAGGTGTAGCCGTGGTTCCAATAGCTCCACTCGCCCTCGTACTTCATCCTGCCTAGCGCTTCTGGAAATGCCCCTTCCACTTCATCCACTGCCTCCCAGACCTGCCCCTCCGGGAAGTCTTCTTCCGACACAGACCGACGTTCTTGTAGCTCTTGAGGAAACCTGCCAGCCGCAACCGTGTCCCAAAAAGCAATCAGGGAGCGCATTGGATCAAGCTCCGAGATCAGGTTCGGGAATGTCTCATCATCGAGGTCTATAGACCTAACCGTGTTCACAAACGATTCCAGCTGGTCGAAGTCGGAGAAGTAACGACCTGGCTTTCCCCAAGCGTCACGCTCAATCGCTTCGAGGGTTCCTTGAAACCAGTCGCCGAGTCCGAACCGATCCTCCTTGTGATCTTTGGGCACCTTGGAGTGCCCGGTTCGGCGAGCGAACCGCTGCAATGCCTCTAGCCCAAGGTGATCGAGGCCCCTGTCTACCCGCCGATCACTGACCGCTGGAACCGTTTTCGTGGGGGCAGCTCGTCCAAGTCGTATCTGAGTCTGCGGGGTCAGGCCAACTTCGTGCGCAACGCGAGCATTGAAGGCCGCTGCAAACTCAGGCCCCACCTCGGCCGGAACGTCAAGGTGAAGCCGTTTGAAAGGAGCCTCAAGGTGGCGTGACTCTCCCAGTTCGAATCGGAGAGCATCGACTTCATCGGCAAAGCGCTCGTCCTGGTCGCGAAGCGCGGACAAGACCTCCCAAACCGGCTCAAATGCTGAGCTGCGGAGGGCTTGGGTCGCATCCTGATCCTGCGGAACGAACGCAGGAACAATGACGGTTGCAATCTTCCCCGCCTCGCCATTCGTCCGCAATGCACGGCCGACCGCCTGGATGATTTCCGAGCGGGAGCGCTTGGGGTCGATGATCGCCACAGCGTCGATGCTGGGCACGTCCACACCCTCAGCCAAGCACCGGACATTGGAGATCAAGGCAGATTCGTCGCCTTGCAGATGGTCCAACCGATTCAGAACAGACTCCCTCTGAGCCGCCGGCATCTTGCCCTCCACATGGCGCGCAAACAGAGCCCCAGTCGGCGCGTCTTTCTCTAGCCACTCGGCTACACCCGGAAGACGACGTGCGAAATCCGCAGCACGATTCACTCGACTATGGAACGTGAGGACGCGGCGCAGAGTAAAGCGCTGCATTGCACGAAGGACAACAACCTGAGTTGCTAGAGAAGCCGCGTCGGTGACGTGAGAGTCACCAATAGACACGAGCCCGCGACGACGCACTAGGTCAAGCTGAGCAGCGTTATTAACGACGCAAACAACGACTCGATAGTCCGCGAGAAGCCCAAGCTCGATTGCCTCTCCGAACGAGAGACGATGCGCAACCGGCCCGAATAGCGCCTCGTTGTCCATTGACGCGATCTGCTTGCCGTGGTCGGCCGCTTCAAGTCGCTGCTCCTCCGCAATGATCCGGGGGGTCGCCGTTAGAAAAAGGCGCTTCTGGGCCGGCAAACGATCATTGTCGAGAAGGGTCGCGTGGGGGCTGTCACGCAGCCCCGCCGCCCAGTGCGCCTCATCCGCGATGACAAGGTCGAATTCAGCGCTGCCGCGACAGGCAGCCGCTACCTGCTCGGAGGACTGATAGGTAGAGAAGGTGATCGAGTCTCCTTCCCCTTCGAGAAAACGTGCGATCACCTCTGGATCGGTCGACACACGAATCCCGAGCTCGCCCGGATGCCCCTCGATCACATCCTCCCGTTGATCGACGGATGCATCTGAACACACGGCGAGACGGCGGAAGGGCTTTTGGCTGTGCCTCTGCCACTCCGCGATCGTCTGCTTCATCAAGGGCAAAGACGGCACAACAACCAAGGTGCGAGAGGCCTCAAAGCGCTCTCGCGCCTTGATCCCAACAAGCGTCTTGCCAGAGCCACAGGCCATTACCACCTGGGCGCGCTCACCATCGCCAAAGCTGTCGGCAGCGGCATCAAGTGCGACGCGCTGATGGCAGCGGAGACCCAGCGAAGGCACCTTCGGGGGCTTGAGCTTCGCAGGCGACGCAGGCCAAGCGTTCGACTCCTTACCGAGAGCAGAGCGCCCTAGAAACTCGACAGGCTTTTCCTGCTCACGAATCACCCGACGGGCGTATTTCCCAATCCGATCAGTCGTTGCGATGAGTAGCCGTGCCTCAAACCGCTCCTGGCCCGACTCCGACAGAAACGAATCAATCTCGCGCTTTCGGATCGCATGGTCGGGCGCAACCGCCTTCGCCTGAACGGCGATCAACCCCCCCGTCTGCCGTTCTGCGACTAGATCAATTCCGCAATCAGGGCCAGTTCGCTCGGGCCACTCTGCCCACAGCCACACCTGCCGGAAATCAGCTCGGCAGTCGCTCAAATACCAGCGGCAGATTTCCTCAAACTGCCGCCCCCGTCTTCCAGGGTGAGGGTCTAGCTGCCGCAGTAGATGCGCCAGCGTCCCAGGTCGAGGCCGCCGCTTTCGGCGCTTGTGTTTCCGATTCGGAGCAACTTGGAGCGGTTTCTCCACACATCTCACGGTAGAGAGCAACCCGGTCGCCAAAAGCGTCACCAACCAGGCCTCGACCCGTCCAAAGTGATCCACACCTTTTCCTAACCGTCTGTTCCCTCAACGCAGCCGCAGCGTCGTCCCGGCATAGATCAGGTTCGGATCGCCGGTCCCAATCCGATCTTCATTCAGCCGCCAAAGCCGCTCGACCTCGCTTGCAATTGATTGGGTGTCGGCGTGGCCGGACAGAAGGCCGGCGGCGATGTGCCACAGGCAGTCTCCGGGCCGCACAACATAGGACCCCCTTCCGGCGAGGTTCCGGCCCGAGTCAGCCGGCGGCGCGGCGACCGGCTGGGGCGACGTTGGAGCTTCCTCCTCGGCTGGCTCAGCCGGCGGTGCAGCTTCCTCGGGCGCTGCACTCCCGGAGGCCGCGTGCCGTACGACCGGCTTCTGCGTCGGCGCGGCGATCGTCTGGTTCGCGACCGGCTCGGCGCTCACCGGCTCCGACGCGGCCTGCGGGACGGGCTCGGGCGCCGGAGGCGCGGATTCCGGTACCGCGACCGCTTGGGGTGAGGCCGCTTCGACCGGCGCTTCCGCGGCGGCGGCGGTGATTTCCTCGGGCGGCGGCGCTTCGATGTCTACTTCGGGTTCGATTCCCATGCCGGCTTCTTCGCTGCTCGCAGGCACTTCTTCCACAGCCGCTTCTTCGCCGCCGGGATCGAAGTCTGGGGGGGCGGGCAGTTCGATCGACGGCGCGCTCCCTTCCCCTTCGCTGTCGGTCTCTCCGGCCAAGGCGACGCCGGGGAAGACGAGTATCGAGCACAGCGCCAGGGCGAGGAGTCGCCGGCCAGGAGAAGGACCCGATCGCAGATCGGGAGAGATGGAGATCAGATTCTGGGTCAGATTTGCCATCGGTTCCTCCTCGCCGTCGAGGCGTTTTTCAGTTCATGGGATCGGTTACGCAGCGGAAGCCCTTGCCGCCACCAACGTCCGGCGTGAGTCCGACGCTGCCGTTTTCTTCGGTGATGTAAAGAACTTCGACCGCCCCGGGTTTGCTGCTGGATGGGTAGACCTCACTGGTCAGCTCGCCACCCGGCGCTAGCTGGATCTCTGGAGTCGCGAGGGCGGCCCTCAGCTCCGAGTGCGTGGGCAGCCGCCGCCCCGCCCTTTCGTTCTTGTCGATCAGCGCGCAGGAGAGCACCGCGCCGCCGTAGGACTCGGCCGGGCGCGCGCTGACCTCTACGCAGACATCGGCAACCGGAATCGTCGCGCCGAAGGTCTGCGGGCAACTGTCGAGAAAGCGCTCGGCGGGCTGCCCGGCCAGGCGAGCCGCGTTCTGCGCTCGGGGAACGGCCCGCAGGCTCCACTCCTGGACGACCTTGCCGCCAATTGAGTTCCTTTTGAACTCCTTGCCCGTCAGGCTGCCGTTCCTGATGTCTGAGCCGTCGATCTTGGAGACGGCGTAGGCGCTGCCCCCCAGCGCGACGAACAGAGCCAGGGTCGCGACGACGTTGGCGTAGGTGAGTCGATCCAACAGTGCTTTCAGCATCCGGGTCCTCTCACTCGAACCGCAAGCTCTGAACTGTTACCCGGCTCCAGCGGATATCCGCCCTCGCCGGGTATGTGAACACGGAAGCGCCAGGTCTGAACGCCGCAGGTGCGCTTGAAGGGATATGGGATACGCCAGGTGCCGTCGGGCTCGCTGCGAACCGTGCGAAACGTCTGCCATTCCCCGGTGGCGAGCCACTGCAACTCGACCAGCTTGCCTCCCTCGGGAAGCGGCCGGCCTCGGACGCGACCGCTGAAAGTGACGGAGTCGCCATTCAGGACGTGCTT
The DNA here is from genome assembly GCA_049796515.1 of Solirubrobacterales bacterium. Classification (GTDB taxonomy): domain Bacteria; phylum Actinomycetota; class Thermoleophilia; order Solirubrobacterales; family 70-9; genus VRUE01. Next base: position 8,080 of record JBAREU010000079.1, on the reverse strand, counting down.
CGGCTTGACCGCGAAAGACGAGGCCGCCTCCACCAGCAGGGTCGCGGTGTCTTTGACCGGCAGGCTCGTCGCCGTGCCCGGATAGGCGAAGCGGAAGCTGTGCGACGCGCGAGCCTCCACTTCGTAGGCGAATCGCCCGCGATCATTGGTGGCGATCATTCCCTCCAGCTGCTCGCCCCCTTCCGCCGGGCGCGAGTAGACCTGGACCTGAGCGCCGGCCATCGGGTGTCCGGCCCGGTTAACGAGTTGGCCGGCGAAGTGCACCTTGCGCCCGTAGGCCACCTTGGCGCGCGGCTCGAGGACGGTGCGGCGCACCTTGCCTTTCCCGCCCTTGCGGGTGACGATGCGCTTTCCGACGACGCCGGCCTTCATCAAGGTCGCGATCCGCAGCGGCAGCTTCACTCGCATCGGCTGGCCGTCGAGGCGCCGGTCCGTGCCGGCGAGGTTGCTCGCCTGGTCGTGGGCGGTGGCGCGCATCTCGTAGTCACCCGGCGGCAGCGCGGCGTCGTCTATCCGCGTGACGAGGCGATCGCCCTCCTGGCTCGTCGGCAGGACCTGCCAGGTGCCCGACCCGGCCTGGCTGATCTCGATCCCGCCCCCGCCGAGCCCGGAGATGCGGTCGGTAACGAGCACGGAGATCCGCGTCGGGTCCTCGACGCTATGGGCCTCGAAGCCGAGTTGCGGCGGCTCTGGATCGAAGCGCAGCCGAACCGGCTGGGAGGCGTTCGCGGCCTCCTGATTTCCGGCGGCGTCCTCCCGCCACAGCCTCAGCTCCCACTCTCCGGGCGAGGGGACCGCAAGGTTGTCGAGCGCCGTGATCGCCGGCCCGGTGCGATCGCCGCTCACGCACTCCCCGCCAGCCGCGTGGCAGAGGCGGTAGTGGGCGGCGCTGATCGGCGCCCGGTCGGGCTCGGTCGGATTGGCCCAAGCGACATCGAAGTCATTGCTGTTCCGCCATGCCTCACCGCCGCCGACGCCGATCGGCACCGCCCCCGGCGCGGCGTTGTCGATCCGCACCGTGACGGCCCCCGACTCGGCACGATTGCCGGCCGCATCCTCAGCCACAACAGTTAGCGGCTGCGTGCCTTCGGAAGCCTCCGACGTGTCGATCTCGATCGTTCCGAGACCGCTCTGACAGGGGACCCTCTGCGAGTAGTTGCATTCACGCGGGTGGCTGCCCCGCACCCCGCCGCTGACCAGCGCCGACGCGCTCTTGATCCCGACGTTGTCGGAGGCTTCGTAGTTGAAGCGCTGCTGCCCGCGCACCCACTCCCCGCGCGCCAGAGGTTCATCCAGGACAACCCCGACCGAGGGCACGGTCCCGTCGACCACGGTTGCCTCCGCAGCGAAGGTGCGGATGAAGTTCTGGCCGCGTGCCGAGCAGAACTCCCGCGAGGGAGCGCCGACGCAGACGACGCGCTGGACAATCCGCGTCGCGCCGCCGAGGTCGTATGCGCGCAGGCGCGCAGCCGACGCTTGGGCGAAGTCGGGGCGCGGGCAGTTGCGGTTGGCGCGGATGTTCTTGATCGAGACCGGCGAGGCGCCGGGGCGCTCTGCGTAGAACTGCAAGGCGTAGCGGCAGTCTCGGCGCTGCGCGTGACCGGACCAGCGCAAGCGCGAGAACGTCGTGCCGGGCGGGGCGGCGAGGATGAAGCCGGCCTGCGCCCCACGCGCGACCCGGCCGGTGCCGGGGACGTTGGCGGCAACGAGCCCACGCAGTGGCGGACCGAGCGGATTGCAGGCCCGCCGCCACTTCATCCCTCGGGTGGCGAAGTTTTCAAAGGCCGAGCTGGCGTAGCCGGCCTCGTCGGCCTGACAAGCGGAGATCGTGTATTCGCCAGCCGTCGCTGAGCGGGGAGCCGCGAGGACGACCAGGATCGCGAGGACGGCGGCGAGGGCCGCTGCGCCGTGAAGGCTTCTCGCCGCCGGTCGCATCACGGTCCTCCGGGTCCTCCGAACTGCGGCCCTGCGTTCTGCGGGACGGGGGCGGGTTCGGGTTCGGGGGCCGGGGCTTCATAGGTCGGTTCGGGTTCGGGAGCCGGTTCAAACTCCGGGGGCGGCGAGGGTTCGGGCTCTGGCTCTGGCTGGGGTTCTGGTTCGGGAGTCGGTTCCGGGGCGGGCGCTTCTTCTGCGGGCGGTTCGGCCGGCACGTATTCAGGACCCGTCGATTCGGCTTCGGGCGGCTCAGTCGCGGGTTCGGATTCGGCTTCGGGCGCCGAGGCGATCAATCCCCTCGCCGCGCCCAGCGGATCGACCCCCTGATCGACGCAGTAGGCCGTGCCGCTGCCCACTGCAAGGCAGCCCGCGACCAAGGCCGTAGCGGTGCCGGGCCGACCGCCGGCAAGTGACGGTGCGTATTCGGCCGCGCGGGTGTACGTCGTCGTCGCCTGCTGTTTGAGCTGGGCGCCGCCGTCGAGGATCTGCTGCTTGAAGCTGGCGGCTCCCTCGGTGGCTTTATGCGCCAGCCGCTCCAGCACGCCGGGGCTGGCGCCTTCGGCGACGGGGGCCGGCAGCATCGCGCCGGCCTTCTCGCGCCAGGCGATCAGCTTCTCGGAGAGCAGCGTGCAGCGCTCGCAGTGGGACAGATGTTCGCGCGCCTGGGCCGACTCGTCCGGCGTCGAGACGCCGCAGACGAAGCGGACGACCAGCGGCTCGCCGCGATCGCAGCCGCCGCCGACAAGCCGAGCCAGGGTCGCTCGCGCCTGTTCCATGATCGCGAGGAGGTCGCGCTTGACGGTGCGTTCGCTCAGGCCGAGGCGGTCGGCGATCTGCGGGCGCCTGTAGCCGGCGCCGTAGAGGGCGAGCACATCCCGTCTGCGATCGGGCAGCGAGGAAGAGACCTCCTCCACGAGCATCGCCAGATCGGCGTCGTCTTCGAGGGCGATCAGCTCCTCGGCGGGACCCGGCTCCTCGGCGGCGAACGCCGCGATCCCATCCTCGACGGGATCGACCGAGAGCTCGCGGCGATGGCGATCGGCTTCGCGGTTCAGGTAGCGGAAGGCCGCCGTGCGAATCCAGGCGTAGATCGCGCCCGGCTCCGCAACGCCTACCGCCTCATCCAGGAATGCCTTGCAGGCGTACTGCACCGCCTCCTCGACCTGCTCCGCGGAGCACTCGGGGTACCGGGTGGCTAGCTGGGTTCGGAGCTTCCCCCCGCGCTCACCGCGGACGAAGCTGTCGAGCAGTGCGACGGTGCCGTTCGCGGAGATCGTGGTCGAAGGATCAGAGTCCATCACCCCTACAGGGCGAGAAGAGGCGAAAGTGGTCCCCTCACTCATTGCCGCCGCTGCCGAAATCGCTCACTGCCGCCTCCGACACTTCCGCGAGCCGCTCGCCTCAAGCGACTCCGTGCAATCGGGGCTATACCCACTTATGAGGACGGATAATCAGATGTTCTGCAAACAGAGCCGAGACGTTTTCTCGCTCCCCAGAATCACGGGACCAACAAGTCGCGAATCGGCGCTCCGAGACGGAGCTATCGGGCTAGGCAGAGGGCGATAACAGTGAAGTCCTGGCCTGCCGTTCCACCCAGATCAGAAGCCCACCTCACCTGCCAGGCTCGTTCGGCTTGTACCGGCCCCTGGTCCACAATCCGCATATACGGCGTGGCGGCTTCGCCTTCACTCGCCTGTGAACCGCCGGTGATTAGTCGCTCACCACGCTTGCATTTCGCCCGTCCGCCGGCCTCGGCGTAGATGCCGTCATGGGCCGTGGCGTCCCGATCGAGGATCGGGCCTGAAGTCCGAAGTCGGAACTTGCCAAGGTCATTCGCCCTTACAGCTCCCGGCGCGATGTCGCGAGAGTGGACCGAGTTCCGGCCCAGCCCGTAGGCGACGACGTTGCCGCCAACCGCGAGAAAGAGAGCCAGCAGCGCAACCGCCATCGCTGGTGAGGGACGCCGCAGCTTGGTCTTCATAGCTTCCTCCTGGCTAGGTCGGTTCGGGTAATCCTCAAGCACCGACGGCCACCAGTCAATCCCTGGTGCCAAGCGCCGAGAAGACCAGCAGCACGACGATGAGCAGCGCGATCGGTGGCACTCCTACAGCTCACCCTGCTCTAGCCCCCTCTCAGTGAATCGGTGGCGAATCGCTACTCGGACAACTCGATCTCGTAGACGGCGTCAACTTCCAGCTCGACGCTGGCGGGAGTCCACGTCACCCCGCGAGAAGATCATGGACCCGGACAGACAGCGAACCGGGCGAGCCTCACGTAGATGTCGAACTTGCCGGTAACTCGACCGTTTCGATCTTGCCGATCCGATCTACTGAGACCATCGCGAGGCGGCGGCGGTCCCTTCCAGCCTCTCCAGCAGCTTGTCGCAGGTCTTTTCGGCGCGGCGGAAGCGCTTGCGCCGTTGCGCATCGGTTTCCGTTCGCAGGTGATACCGCCATTCCGAGGGACCACGGCGGGCATCTTCGCGTAGGCGCTTGAGCGTTTTAGCGATGCTCTCGGCGGGCATGGTCAAGTCGTATGCCTCTCGGGCCTTTGGCTCACCCCAGCCAAAAGGCCGTAGGAGTTGGGCGTCTTCCCGCCTCTCTTGGAGAAGTTGCAGAACGGTGACGCCCTCCTGTCTTGCCTGGTGAGCAGGCAGCATCCCCAGAGTGAACAGCCGATAGGTCAGGAGTTTCAGAATCGTGTCCGTCTCTTTGTGGCTGAGCGTGAGAGTTGCACTCTCATCGCTGGGTCGGAGCGGCGTCATCGCTCCTCCTTCCAGCGCTCCGTACGCTCCGCCAGCTCGTCGCGCGCTTCGTGAACAAGCTCTACAGCGTCCACCGTCTCCGTTTGCCCCTCTCGCGCTTTGGCGGCAAGCTCCATCGCCTCCCTGTGCTGCTCGATGCGGGACTTGACCTTGAACTCGCCCGCTGCCCCTGCCTCGGCAGGGGTCCAGCTAATCCCGGCCATGAGGGCATTCGGGTGAATGCCGAGGGCGCTTGCGATTTTGATCAGCGTGTCGATGCGAGGGACCCGCGCCCCTCGCTCCAACAGACCTATCTCGGTCCGGTGGAGCGAGGCTCGGTGGCCGAGTTCTTCCTGAGAAATTTCCGCCCTCTTGCGGAGGCGGCGCAGGTTCTCGCCGAAGTGGACGGCGACGGGATTCATCGCTCGCCCCCCTCGGTGAGCAACGCGAGCAGGCCGTGAAATGCGTCGTGGTTGGCGGCTATCTCCGTATAGCCGTTCTCCTTGTCGTCGGCGTCCGCAGCTTCCCGCAGGACCACCATTGCGGCGTTGTCTGGGACGATCAGCTGACCCGTCGTCAGAGCCACCAGCAGCCGTTCGTACGCCTGGGCTTCCTGGCGAACTCTGCCGGAGTCCTCCAATCGCTCGGGGGCCCGCAGGTCTTGCCGCACACCCATCAGCCAGGCCGTCAGGTGGTCGCGCAGGATCGTGATGTGATCGTCGGGAAGGTCGAGGGGCACAGCCCTCTCGTCGCCCGTAGGGTTCGTCGCAGCCATGAGGAGGTTCACGCTCCTTGTGGTCAGGCCCTCGGTTGGCGTTGACCCGCCGCCGGGGGCCGCTTCTTGGGGCCGGTAGCCAGCTACCGTTCCCGCTGCGGCCGGCCTGGGATTCCTATGCCGGTCGCCGCGGGGCCGGCGTTCCAGCGCGCGGCCCCACTTATGTGCCGGAGACGGTACAAGATGCGAGATGGGATGGGAACGGGCGTTTTAAGCCGAATCACGACAACTCCCGCACCTCCACGAACCGATGAACCACTGAGACGGTCGCGGGACTTTGGTATAGCGGGGGCGGGATTCGAACCCGCGACCTTCGGGTTATGAGCGCGAGCCTGGAGATCGGCTGGACTTACGTGGGGCGCGCTCTAGAGCGGTTTTCGCGAGATCGAGACCGGGCTGGGGTCCCATGCTCGGGCTACGCTTGCCCGCGATGGGGCGCGACACGAATCCCGCAGAGCTTCGCTTCGCCGGTTGCACCGACCAGCAAAGCGTGGACACCGAGCTCGAGTTGACCGCGCTGCCGTAGGAGGGTCTCTTGGCGCGCCTGCCCGAAAGCCTTGACGTACTCCGCACGCGGGAGTTCCGGCTCCTTTTCAGTGGGCAGGCGGTTTCCGTGCTGGGCGATCGCATGGCCGTCGTGGCGCTCGCTTTCGCGGTGCTGGAGATCGGCGGTTCGACCTCAGACGTCGGGCTCGTGCTGGCCGCGGGGGCGTTCCCCCTGGTGGCGACCGTGCTGGCGGGCGGCGTGGTCGCCGACCGGGCCTCACGCCGCGCCGTAATGGTGGCTGCGGACCTGGCGCGGGTCGCGAGCCAGGGCACGATGGCAGCTCTGCTCATAGTGGGGGTGGCGGAGGTGTGGATGCTCGCGCTGGTGGCCGGCGTCACCGGCGCGGCCACCGGCTTCTTCAGCCCCGCGTCGACCGGTCTGCTGCCCGAGGTCGTCCTCGCGGAGCAGTTGCAGCCGGCGAACGGCCTGCGCGCGAGCGCCGTCTCGACGGGCGAAATCCTCGGCCCGGTTGTGGGCGGTGTACTGGTCGCCGCTGCCGGAGCAGGCTGGGCGATCGCGATCGACGCCGTGACGTTCGCAGTGAGCGCCGCCTGCCTGGCGATGCTGCGGGTCCCGACGCGGGTCGCGGCGCAACGGAGCTCCTTCGTCGCCGACCTGCGTGAGGGCTGGGTCGCCTTTCGGTCACGCAGGTGGGTGTGGACCTTCGTCGTCTACTTCGCGATCGTGAACGTGCTCTGGGGGGCGTGGGGCGTGCTCGGGCCGATCGTCGCCGAACGCGACCTCGGCGGCGCGGCCGCCTGGGGCACCATTCTCGCGGCGGTAGGGGTCGGAGCGCTCGCCGGCAGTCTGCTCGCGACGCGCGTCAAACCGCACAGGCCGCTGTTGCTCGCCGCCCTCGCCGACGGACTCTTCGCGCTGCCGTTGGCCTTCATGGCCGCGGCCACATCGGTGCCGCTGATCGCCTGTGGCGCGGCGCTGTCCGGCGCAGGGATGGCGCTCGCGATCTCTGTTTGGGAGTCGGCGCTCCAGCGCCACGTCCCCGGCGAGTCGCTGTCCCGGGTCAGCTCCTACGACTGGTTCGGCTCGCTCGCCTTCTATCCCTTGGGACTCGCAGTCTGGGGTCCGGTCGCGGCGGTCATCGGGGTCAGCGTCTCGCTGTGGCTGGCCTTCGGGCTCGCCGTCTTTCTCACCCTCGCGCTGATCAGCGTGCCCGACATCCGCCATCTGCCTGCTGCCCCGTCGCCGGCAACGGCAGCGGTGGGGAACCCAGCCGAGAGTCCGACGCTCTTATGAGCCCGAGGGTCAGGTCCACGATTAGGCCCCCGGTTTGGGTCCGCCACTGGTCGAGGGTTCGAGCGAGACCGGCGACGTCGCGTCCCTCAGCACAAGCCTTGGCGCGCCGCTTCCGTCGGCGGGCACGGTGTAGACGTCGAGGCCGTCGGAGTAGACGAGGGTGCGATCGTCGAGCCACTCGGGCTGGTCGTCGATCGAGTGCCGCTCGGCAACCGGGTGGGCGGTGAGGGTGTCGAGGTCGAGCACCTTCAGCCGCCAGCGGTCCTCCTCGCCGATGCGGCTCTTGAAGGCGATCCGGGTGCCGTCAGGAGAGAGCGAGGGACACTCGACGCCGTCGCGCAGGACGCGCAGCGTCTGCTGGTCCAAATTGCCTTCGACGAGGTAGTAGCGACCATCGCTGCGCAGGGTCGCGTAGAAGCGACCCGGGTCGGCGGCGAAGGTAACCCCCCAGAAGTTGAAGTCGGCCGCGTCGAAGGGCCTGCCGTCCTTCGTCACCTCGAACTCCTCGAGGTTGCCCAGCTCCTCGCCGCTGCGCATGTCGACGATCGTCGTCGCAGTCGAGAAGCCGCCTGAGCCGATGTAGGAGTGCCCGTTGACGAATACGGTCATCGCCCCGTAGCGGCCGTCGCGCGAGACCCGCGCCCGCGACGGCACCCCCGCCAGCGAGAGTTGCTTCAGCGGGCGCAACGAGGAGTCGACGATGGTCGCCTCGTAGCTGACGCCGGACTCGGCGGTGGTGAGGCACAGCCCGCGGCCGGCGGCGAAGTAGACGCGGGCGCAGGCGAGCTCCTCGCCGGTGAGCGGGCGCGGACGGCCGCCCTTGAGG
>JBAREU010000078.1:0-2450 GCA_049796515.1 Solirubrobacterales bacterium | reverse complement strand
ACTCCTCGCGAAGGCGAGCCGATCGACCCCGGATCGCTCGTCCTCGGGACCTACCGGGATCTATGGGCAGGCCCAATCACCGAGCTGAACCCGCCACTGAAGTTTTTGCAGCCGCGGCAACGGATCGAACTGTCGCTCGCAGACGCAGAACGGCTTGGCCTGAAGGGCGGCGACGAGGTTGACGTCTCGCAAAACGGGGCGACGGTCCGCGCACAGGTAGCAGTGAAGGAGCGGATCGAGCAGGGCGTCTGCTTCCTGATCGAGGGCACCGCCGCCGACAACGCCAACGGCCTCCTCAACGGCTCCCCGGTCAGCGTCACGATCGAGAAGGCGGCCGACTGATGCTGCCGCTCGCCGACACCCAGTTCGTCGAAGCGACCTGGATCATGATCGTCAAGTCGGTGGTGATCTTCGCCGTGATCTTCGGCATCCTGCCGGTGCTGACGGTCGTGGAGCGCAAGCTGATCGGACGCTTCCAGCACCGTTACGGGCCGAACCGCGTCGGCCCATTCGGCATCCTGCAGCCGCTCGCCGACGTCGGCAAACTGCTCAGCAAGGAGGGCTTCCGCCCCGCGACCGCGATTCCCCTGCTCTACGTCCTCGGGCCGCTGCTGCCAGTCCTCTCCGGCGTGATGGCGCTGGCGATCATCCCCTGGGGCGACGTCCAGGACGGCGTCGGCCTCTACGGGATCGACGTGCCGATCGGGATCCTCTACTTCTTCGCCGTCGGCTCGATCAGCTTCTACGGCCTACTGCTCGGCGGCTGGTCCTCGGGCTCCAAATACAGCCTGCTCGGCGCGATGCGAGGCGCCGCCCAGCTGATCTCCTACGAGGTCTCGATGGGGCTGGCGCTGCTCGGCGTGGTCATGATGGGCGGCTCCCTCTCGCTGGTCGACATCGTCCACGCCCAGGGTGAGCTCTGGTTCGTCGTCCCGCAGCTCGTCGGCTTCCTGATCTTCATGCTCGCCGGCTTCGCCGAGACCAACCGGACGCCCTTCGACATGCCCGAGGCGGACGCGGAACTTGTCCAGGGCTACATGACCGAGTACGGCGGGATGCGCTTCGGCAGCTTCCTGCTGGTCGAGTACATGGAGATCATCGTCGTCTGCGGAGTCGCCGTGGCGATGTTCCTCGGCGGCTGGATGGGGCCCGGGCCGGGCTGGCTCGACCCGATCTGGATGCTGCTGAAGATGTTCGGCCTCGTCTTCTTCTTCATCTGGGTGCGGGCGACGCTGCCGCGGCTCCGCTACGACCAGCTGATGAGCTTCGGCTGGAAGGTGCTCCTGCCGCTCGCCACCCTGAACATCCTCGTCACCGCGGTGCTGGTGGTGGTCACGTGAGCGAGCGCTTCCCTTATCTGAAGGACGACAGCGTGGTCGAGGTCCAGCGCGGGCCAGAGCCGGGCGGGCTCGGCGGCGCCTACCGCGCCTTCGGCGAGACCCTGCGTGGGCTGAAGACGACGATGGCGCGGCTGATCGAGGGGCCGCTGACGATCGAGTACCCCGAGGAGAAAACGCCGGTCTACCCGCGCTTCCGTGGCCGCCACAAACTGCACAAGTTCGAGGACACCGGGCTGGAGAAGTGCGTCGGCTGCTCGCTCTGCGCCGCTGCCTGCCCGGCCGACTGCATCCGCGTCGTCGCCGCCGAGAACATCCCCGGCGAGCGCGTCTCGGCTGGCGAGCGCTACGCCGCCGTCTACGAGATCAACCTCTCGCGCTGCATCTTCTGCGGCTACTGCGAGATCGCCTGCCCCTTCGACGCGATCACGATGGGCCACGACTACGAGATGGCCGACTACGACCGCGAGAACCTGATCTTTACCAAGGAGATGCTGCTCGCCGAGCCACTCGAGCGGACGCCGCTGAAAGCGGAGGGCGAGTAGTGGAGGAGGTCCTCTTCTTCGGCGCCGCGCTCGGCGCCCTCGGCGGAGCGGTCGGCGTCGTCGCCCTCCGCAACCCCTTCTTCGGCGTGCTGGCGCTGATCGTCCACCTCTTCTCGCTCGCCGTTCTCTTCCTCCTGCTCAGCTCGGCCTTCGTCGCCGCCGCCCAGGTAGTCGTCTACGCCGGCGCGGTGATGGTCCTCTACGTCTTCGTCGTCGCCTACGTCGGCGGCGGCGAGGAGTCCGCCTGGAACCCAATCCCCGGCCAGCGCTTCCTAGCCCCGCTGCTAGGAATAGCGATCTTCGTCGAGCTAGCAATAGCCGTCCTAGCCTCATCCCTCCTAGCTCTCGGCCAAGAGGGACCAGACGTCAACCCAGGCTTCGGCGACCCCGCAGCAATCGGAACCCTCCTACTGGAGAAGTTCCTGGTCCCCTTCGAGGCAAGCTCGATCCTGCTCCTCCTCGCGGCCGTCGGAGCCATCGTCCTCGCCGGCCGCCGCGTCCCTGGGCGGGAGTCGGGCATGGGGTCCCCAGGAACTCCTCGCGAAAGCGAGCCTGGGGACCCCATGCC
>JBAREU010000077.1:0-5796 GCA_049796515.1 Solirubrobacterales bacterium | reverse complement strand
GGGCGGCGCGCACCCCGCGCACGATCTCGCGCGGGCTGGTCATCCGCTCGTGCAGCGCGTCGCGGAGCAGGTCGAGGCTGGTCGGTTCCGGCCGCGGCGCCCACTTCGGCGGCCGCACCGGGGGGTGGTCGGGCTCCTCCTCGAGATCGAAGAGGACGGTGGTGATGTCGACGCCGGAGATGCCGTCGACGAGCGCGTGGTGACTCTTGCCGACTACGGCGAAGCGGTCGCCGTCGAGTCCCTCCACCAGCCACAACTCCCAGAGCGGCTTGGTCCGGTCGAGCTGCTGGGAGAAGATCCTCGCCGCCAAGTTGCGCAGCTGCTCCTCGGAGCCCGGTGCGGGCAGCGCCGTGCGCCGCACGTGGTAGTCGAGGTTGAGGAACGGGTCGTCGACCCAGACCGGCCGTCCCTGGTCGAAGGGGATGGAGCGCAGCTTCTGGCGGAAGCGGGGGACGAGGTGGAGGCGCGACTCGATCTGGTCGCGGAATTCCTCGTGCGAAGGGGGCTCGCCCTCGAAGATAATCGTCGAGGCGACGTGCATGTGGGCGCCGGCGCGCTCCATGTGGAGAAACGACGTGTCCAGCCCGGTGAGGCGGTCTCCGTTCATCTGGATCATCTTCGCACGGCGGGGCTGTCCCGGCAGGGGTTCCACTTAACTTTTTTTGAAGACAGTTGGCGGCCGTCCGAGGATGCCACTGCAAAAAAAGTACAAGACGTTCCACCCCTGCCGGGACAGCCCCTAACCGACGCCGAGCTGCATTTGAGCCTGGGGCGGCTCTGGCTCGGCGACCTCGTTGTTGAAGCTGGCGATGCGGACGCCGAGGAGGCGGACGGGGCGGGGCGGGGCGTAGGCGCGCAGCAGATCGAGCGCGATCGGGGTGACGACGTCGGGGTCGTTGGTCGGCTCGTCGAGGGTGTGGGCGCGGGTGACGTTGGTCCAGTCATCGAGGCGGACCTTGATCCCGATCGTCCGCCCCTCGAGATCGCGCGAGCGCAGGCGCCGGCAGAGCTCCTGCGAGAGCGAGGTGACGTGGCGGGCCATCTCGGCTTCGTCGGCGACGTCGACGTCGAAGGTCGCCTCGGTCGATTGCGACTTGATCTCGTGTTCGACCACGATCGGCGTCTCGTCTTCGAAGCGGGCCCGTGCCTGCAGCCAGCCGCCCATGCGCGGGCCGAAGGCGCTCTCAAGCGCCGCAGGGTCGTGGGCGCGCAGCTCGGCCAGGGTGCGAATGCCCATCCGCTCGAGCTTGACCACGGTCTTGGGCCCGATTCCGGGCACGAGGCCGGGCGGCTCGCCGCCGAAGCGCTCCAGCGCCTCCTCGCGCGAGAGCACGACGAGACCGGCCGGCTTGCCCAGCTCGCTCGTGATCTTCGCCAGCAGGCGGTTCTCGGAGATCCCGACCGAGCAGGTGAGGCCCGTGTCCTCGCGGATCTCGGTCGCGATCCGTCGCATCGTCGCCTTGGGCGCAAAGAGCCCGCTGAGATCCAGATAGGCCTCGTCGAGACCGACGACCTCGACCGTCTCCGCGTTGGCCCGCAGGATCTCCATCACCTGCCTGGAGGCGGTGCGATAGGCGCCGAAGTCAGGCTGAAGGTAGACCGCATCCGGCAATCGCCGCCGAGCAATGGCCGCCGGCATCGCCGAACGGATCCCAGCCAGCTTGCGCGCCTCGTAGCTGGCGGTGGTCACCACCGCCCGCGGCCCGGAGCCGCAGACCACCACGGGCTTCCCCTTCAGCTCCGGCCGCCGCCGCAACTCGACCGACGCGTAGAACGCGTCCATGTCCAGATGCGCGATCGTCCGCTTTTCGGCCACCTAAGCGATCGTAGGGTGGGGGTAGGATCGAACCGTGGCGTCCCCCGAGGCGAAGAATCTGGAGGCGATCTCCGAGGCGATCGATCAGCACAACCGGAACTGCCCGTTCCCGGCGGCCGAGGTGCGGATGAACCCCTTCGAGGTCGAGCGGCTGGGTTGGGAGGAGATCCGCGGGTTGCCCGTGGTGCCGGACTCGGCGATCGGCACCGGCCGCTTCCGCATCGTCTGCTCACGCGAGCTCGACGACGCCGGCCTGGAAGAGACCGAAGCAATTGGTCGCCGGCTGCAGCCGGTCGCCCCGGTCGAGAGCTAAGGGTTGTCGCCGCAAAGCCGCCTGCGGCGCGTCGCTTAACAGTCGTTGACGTTCCATTCGTCGAGCAGTTCCGGCGGGATCTCGTCGCACTTCGCAGCCGCCGCCGGTCCGAGCATTTCCCAGCGGAAGTCTTCCTGAACGAAGACCGTGCTCCGACGCTCGGGGAACTCCGCTATGGCCCAGTGGCGCGAGCCGCAGCTGCCGTAATAGACGCCTTCCTCCGCCGGGTCCGGCGTACCGGCCGCGACCGAGAGCTTGCCGCGGGCTTCGGCCGGGAGATCGAGGTTTTCGCAACCTTCGTCGCCACCGCCGTCGAGGGCGAGGGCGATCGTCACAACGAGGGTCGCGATCGCGACCCGGTGACGACCGATCGCAATGCGCGCCTTGGCTAGATATCTTCGCGTCGGGCTGTCGTCGCCGGCGGCTTCGACGAGACGCCTGATCTCGGCGAAGTCGGCATCCCAGGTGTCGTTCCTGAGGCGGCAGACGTGGATGCCGCTGAGCTTCGCGATGTCCTCCGGCAGATCGGCCGGAGCCGGCGGCTGCGCTTCCTCGACCATGATCGGCACGACCTTCAGCTTTGGATAGCGGCGTAAGGCAGCGGCGATCTCTTTGCGCAGCACGTCGTTCTCGTCATCGAGCCGACGTACCTTCCTGCCGTCTGCGGACTCGTGCTCGCTCGCCAGCCAGCTCTCGCCAATGACCACCAGGGCGATGTCGCTGGCCGCCAGCGCCGTTTCGATCTCCTTCATCCATTCGGTACCGGCCTCAAGCGAGTCGAAGTCGGTGAACACCGCCCCTTTGCCATAGAGGCGCTCCAGGTCGCTGCGGAGGTGGCCGACATGGCCGCCGGCGTCCTTCTTCCGATAGGAGATGAAGATGGCTGGCATACTGATCGATCAGATTCCGCTGGACGATCAGTCTAATCTCGGCCTTGCTGGCTGCGCAACTAGGGGTGCTCGATATCGAGAAACCACATCGAGCCGAACCAGGCTCCGGTCTCCTGCGCGATCACCCGCGCCGCCTCCGAGCTGACCCGGTCTAGCGAGTCCGGCGGCGCGTCCAGCAGGTTGCGGCGAGCAATCGTCAGATCGGATTTCATCCGCGTATAGCGCTCACTGAGTGCCTGGTGCTGGTTGACGGTGAGCAGCACGCCGAGCGATGCACCCGCCGCCGGGAGCGCGATCGAGAAGAAGACCGAAGCCTCCTCCCAGACGTGCTTCGAGTGAAGAATGGCGAACGCGATCGTGGCGGCAAACAGCAGCACTACGAGGCTCGTCAGGCGCCGGTGCCAGCGTCGATGGTGCTCGCTTTTCTTTTCGTGGTATTCGATCTGAGCGCCGATCCAGCGGTCGGCAAGCAGGCGCCTCAGCCGGTCGAACTCCGAATCGCTCATCTCTGCCGGCGGCTTCGGCAGCGGCGGGCGACGATCCCAAACCTCCTCGAAGGCACGCATCAGCCAGGCGGTCGAGCGGCCGCCGGCGAAGACCGACTCGAGCCTGGCCTGGCGCCTGAAGTCGGCGCCAGTCGGCGCGAGGAAACGAGCTGAGCGCAGCCGCTCCGCCAGCACGCGATAGGAGAGCCAGCGCCGGTGGAACCCCACCCGCCGGACCAGGAAGGAGCCGGCCAACGCGAGGAAGAACAACACCGCCTCGACCTCGGTCCAGATTGGCTCCTCGGGGGAGAAGGCCAGCCCCGTCGCCAGCATCACCGCCGCCAGGGCCGCAAGCAGGGTGATCGTCCTCGCCATCCACTTGAACCGCCACTGCCAGCGGCCGGCCAGCTCACCAGCGCGGGCATACGGGGCCGCCACCCATCTCCCCGCCTTGACCGCAACCGCCAGTTCGCCTGCGGCGCTTTCGTCGGCAGCGTCGATCGACTGTCGGTTGAATTCGTCGAACGCTGTCAACGATTCGCGCAGTGCCGCCAGCGCATCGGGGGCCTCCTCGAAGTTCTCCTCCGCCACTTCGTCGGGCTGCGCCCGGCGTGCGACCTCGCGGTAGAAGGGCTCCGGCTCCCCATGCTCGAAGTTGTCGCGGACGGCGAGATCCTCGGTCGCGATCCAGATGCACGGTTTGGCACTCGAGGCCGCATAGAGGAGGGTGGCTGCGGTGCCGCCTCGCCCGCGCGACTTCTTTCCGTCCCAAAGCGCGATCAGCACGTCGCAGCGACCGACCAGTTGCCGCCCGGCCGCCTCGAAGGCCTCCTCCCTCTCGGCGGGCGTGTCGCCACGGGCACCCCGCTGTTCCCTGCGTACGACGGACAGCTCGAAGAGGCGGTCGAACTCCTCGCGGGACTCGTGACCGAATTCCTGGATCTCGGCGTAGCGCTCACGCTCGAACGGCAGCAGGGCTTCGAGCCGTGCCTCGTGACCGCGTTCCCATCCCTCCTCCAGCACCTGCCAGGCGACCAGCCGATCGGCTCCCTCGGCGAGCTGGGAGATGGCCGCGAGGCGAATACCCGTCCGTGACGAGTGGAGCAGGTCATGGACCCGCTTGACCTGTTCGCGGACGACGGCCCGCCGCTCGCTCCCGCCGACGCCCTTGTGCCCGGTAACGCCGATCCGTATACGAAATGGAATACGCCCGTCGTCGCCTTCCTCCCGCTTGGACATCGCGGGGGAGTTTCGCCCGTAGGCGCGACCCAGTCAAATCCGGTCGTATGTCGGGAGCCGGGCGGAGCGCTCAGACGCTGTTCCAGAAATCGAAGCCGAGTTCGCTCAGCAGGCGCTGGGCCTCGATGTTGAGCTGGGTCAGCTCGCCGGTCCAGATCAGCACTCCCATCGCGATCAGGATCAGACCACCCGTTGCGACGATCGCCTGGTAGTGACGCTTGACAGCAGCGAAGGCAGTCGTCATACGGGAGAACGCAACCGCGGTGAGTAGGAAGGGAATCGCCAGACCGGCCGAGTAGACGGCGAGGAGGAAGGCGCCCTTGGCGGCCGAGCCCGAGAGAGAGGCGGCGGAGAGGATTGCTCCCAGGGTCGGTCCAATGCAGGGGGTCCAGGCGATCGCGAAGGCGGCGCCGGCGACGATCGGGCCGCCCTTGCCAGCACGGTCGAGCAGGGCGTCGACGTGCCACTCGCGATTCAGGCGGGTGACGAAGAGGGAGGCGACGAAGAGCACGCCCATGGCGATGATCAGCGCCGCCGAGATCTTGGTCAACAACTGCTTGTGGTCCTGCAGGGTCGCGCCGAGGCCGGTCGCGGTCAGGCCAAGGGCGATGAAGATGGCGGAGAAGCTGGCGACGAAGAGCAGACTCGGCCCCAGCACGCGACGCCAGCCGGCGCTATCGAGCTGCGACGGGGAGACGCCGCTGACCGCCGAGAGGTAACCGGGAACCAGGGGCAGCACGCAGGGGGAGAGGAAGGAGACGATGCCCGCGGCCAGGGCAGCGAAGATGCCGATCCCGGCGGTCGGGTCGGTGCTCAGCTCAGCGACGATCACGACCCTCCAGGGTACTTAGACTGCGCCGCCTGAAAGCCTCGTCGCTCTTCGCAATTGGCCCCGACGCGCCCGGACCGGCACTGCGCCGTGGCGCGCTGGTCGCGATCCCGGTCGGGGCCGCACTGCTGATCGAGCTGGGGATGGACACGCCGACCAAAGGGGCAATCGGCACCGGTGCCCTCCTTGCCGGCTTCCCCGGCCTCGACGCGCCGGCCCGCACC
>JBAREU010000076.1:0-9050 GCA_049796515.1 Solirubrobacterales bacterium | reverse complement strand
GCGCTCGACCTCGACTCCACCGCCGACGCGGCCGAGCCCCTGCTTGACCTGGTGGCGCAGGCGGCGGCCCGCAGCGGGGTCGAGACGCGTGTGGGTGCCTACGCCCGAGCGAGCTCCAAGAGCTCGGCGTAGAGGGCGGCGCAATCCGCGGGCAGGGCGGGCCTCTGCGTCGCGTCGCGGTGGTGCCAGAGGGTGCGGTCGATGTGGGCGGCGATCGCCTCGCGCTGCTCCTCGTCGAGGGCCGGCAGCCCGAGGAAGGCCGCGAGCCGCTCCGCCTGGATCTCCCATTCGGTGAAATAGCTTTCGTAGGAGAGGCAGAGGCGCGGCTGCCCGCCGGTATGAGCCAGCGCGTCGGACATGTAGCGCAACCAGAGGGCGAACGACTCCTCGGCCGGCATCCCGTCGCGCGCCTGCAGGGAAGCGGCGACGTCCTGCGGGTGGCGGGTGCAGATCACGTAGCGCGTCCCAGTCTCCACCCGAGCCGTCTGTGGAAGGACCTCCTGCCAGAACGGCAGCGTCACGCAGGTGCGCGGATCCTTCCAGCCCCACAACGGCCGGTCGGCAAAGCTCTGCTCCAGGGTCCCCCGGGCGCTCTGGCGGAGGGATTCAAGCCGCGGATCGCGCTGCCAGTCCTCGCCGAGCGGCGGTGGCCAACGCCAGCGCTGGCGCGGTGCCCCGCCGAGCGTCGCGAGGATCTCCTCGTTGATGCCGGCGATGCCGTCGTGCTCCCAGAAGCCGGCGGGGTTGTTGCCGCTCGCCGGCTCCATCAGCTCGCCCTCGGGGCCGAGGTCGACCCCGAGGATGTTGAGGATCCTCGTCGTCAGGGACGTGCCGCTGCGCGGCGCCCCGAGCACGCAGATCGCGCCCCGAGGCGGCGAGGGGCGAGACGCGGAAGGGCGAGATCGCGGCCGATCTCGCTCGCCCGCGCCGAGGAAGTGCGCATGCAGCTCCGCGTCGATCTGGTTGTGAGCGAGGATCAGCGAGCGCGTCTCCGGGTCGGGCCGGCCGAACCGCTCCGCCACCCCGACCTCGTAGTTGCGCTCAAGAGTCTCGAGCGCTGTGTCGCGCAGCGCCGCTCCACGCTCGGGCATGCCCGCCCAGTACTCGAGCCTCGACGGGTCGTGCCAGGGCGCGAGGATGCTGCGCGCCTGGCCATTGAAGAAGGCGCTGAATCGATCGTGAAGCGGGGAGGTGCGCGGCCCGCCGCCGCCGAGCTCGCGGTAGAGGTCGGCCAAGCTCCACCCCTGTTGCTCGAGCTCACCGCGCAGGGAGTCATAGAGATCACCCACATGCTCGACCGGATCGCGCAGGACGAGCTCAGGCATCGTCGGCCAGAAAGAAGACATCATGGCCCGTGTAGGCGGCTTGCCAGTAACCTCGTTCCTCCAGCAGTCTGTTCAGCTTCTGGCTATCGGATGACAGCACGCCCCTACGCCGAAGCTGCTCGCAGACCACGAGCCTCGGCTTGGGCTCGAAGCTGAACCCTCGCAAGACGTCCAGCTCCAGGCCCTCCACGTCGACGGAGAGGAAGTCCACCCTGCCGTCATCCCTCGTGGGAACGTCGGCCATCTCCAGGGCTTCGTCGAGTGTGACCACGGGAACCGTGACCTCCTTGCGAAGTGCTCGCCCTGGGCTCTGGTGGGCACGTGACATCACTCGCTCCGCGCGGTCGCTGGAAAAGGTGTTGAAACCCGGGCCCTTGAACATGTAATAGGACATCGTCCCCCGCGCGGCTCCAATCGCAGCGTTCAGGAAGGTGTCTCGGGGACGCTGGGTTTCATAGTCGGCGGCGACCTCCGGATTGGCGTCTATGCATAGGCCTGAGCCGTTCTCGGCATAGAAGAGATAGGTGTTGGAGTGTTCCATCGGCCAGAGGCAGCCGACATCGATGTAGGAAAGACCCTTAGTGGTTCCCAGCAGGTAGGCGATCAGTAGGTCCTCCCCTACCTGAGAATAAGAACGACGACCCAGCACTAGCCCTCCTGCCCGTCGCGGAATGAGTCAGTAATCTTATAGGTACGGGCGCCGATCGGCACCTTCACGCGACCAGGACATCCATGCCGACGTTACCGTTCGACACGCTGCAGGAACTCGATCTGCCCATTACCGAGATGGTTGCGGGTCGTATCGGCTTTGCCCACGATCTCTTTCTAGGCTTTCCCTACGAGATATGCGATCAGCTTCCCGATGACGGCCGCGACCTCGTTGTCCTGACCGGCAAACGCGAACGCAGACAGGCGATCGAGGAGCTGAGCAGATACCCGGGACGTGTGCTGCTGGTCATGGCCCCCGGGGACGCGGCCATTCGCAATGCCTACCTCCCGGGACGTAGCGGTCTGCCGGCCAACTTCGCCGCGCTTTTCGCAACCAGCAACGAGCTTGCCGACAGACGCGCGATCAGCGTTCCCCTCGGTGTTCGCATCAATAAGTTGCTGCCCCTTCAGTTCGTTCGGCAGAATCGAACCGGGGATAGGGAGAGGTTGCTGTACGGCAACTTCACGGTGAATGACACCCACTACCGTCCTGGAAAGGATGAAACCGGACACATCCGCAAGCGACTTGTTCAGCGGCTCGAAAACGAGTCCTGGGTGGATCTCGACGTCAGCTCTGCGCAGCGCGACACGCCCGCTGAGCTGATTAGCTACTACTCGCAGATTGCCTCACACCGGTTCGTCCTCTCCCCGGAGGGCAACGGCATCGACTGCTACCGCACCTGGGAGACTCTGTACCTCGGGGCGATCCCAATTGTCATGGTCAGCTCAACGATGAGTGCGTTCGACGGCCTCCCGATCCTCTTTACCGAGGACTACAGCGAGCTCTCGGAGGCCTACCTCGAGCGACGCTGGGAGGAGATGTCCAAAGCGTCCTTCCAGATCGAGCCAATGCTGAGCTCGTTCTACCTTCGTCGCTTTCTCGCCGCCGTTGGAAGCCTGGACAGGCCGCACTTTCTCTGCTGGAAGTTCGACTCCACGAAGTTTCACGATGTCCTCAGCCGCTCGCCCCGCTCGGCGGCGCGGGTTGTCGCCGAACCGCCTGGGCCACCCTTCGCCATCTGTCGCGACCTGATGACCCCGGATGGGTGGAACGCTCCGGGTGGGCTGCGTCTGGAGCGGGTTGCGGAGGGACTCAGGATCGTGGCGGACGGAGACGGCCCCGCTGTGGTGGAGATCCCACTGCGGACGATTGCCGGCGGTCCGTTCCAGCTGACGGGGTCCGTTCGCTCCAAGACCGACGGTGCCCCCGCGCTCACCGTGGACGTGGAACAGAGACCCGAGGTGATCGCGTCGCTCGAGGTTGGCGATGGGTTGATGCTGGATTTCCTCGCCCGCTCCGACCGAACCGTGTTGTCGATTAAAGCCGCGGGGGCCAAATCCGGATCGTCGTGGTTGGTGAGCGATCTGCGCCTCCGTGCCAACCTCTGACCGCCGTTGTCATCGCCTGGACACGGCGGCCTTCTGGAGGCGTGCGATCGCGGCGTCCACGTCGGAGGGCGAAGCTCTCATGTCGCGCCGATCCTGCTTGACCTCTTCCTGGGTCTCTGGCCTGCAGCCGACCGCGATGTACGGATGACCGAGGAGTCCGGCGAGCCGCCTGAAGACCTTTGGGGGAGCGTCGTCGTGTACCAGCTCGACGACCGCGGTCGGCTCGGCGCAGAAGAGCAGATTGGTGAGGCCTGCTCCGTGTGGGGCCACGACGACAGTCGCTTCCGCGAGGAGTAGAGCCTTCTCCCTCACGCTCAGAGTCTCGAGTTCGACCAGCTCGAAATCTGCTCCGAGTGCCGCAATCACCTCATCCTCGTTGAGGAGCCTGCGGCTTCGTGCCGATCTCCGCGAGATGAAGAGCTTGCGCCTCCTCGACGATGGTCGCAGCGCGAGCGTCGTGCGGCACCACTGGGCGAACTCGGTGATCTGGGGCGAGAGGGCCTGCGCGGATCCGTAGGTGAGCCCGCGTGCGAAGACCATGCGGTGGAAGCGGTGAAGGGGCCGGGTCATCGGGGTGACGCTTTGGTTGAGCAGGCGAAGCGATTCTCGCTGAAAATCCTGCGTGAGGGGAGGCGTCACCAGGCGGTAGGTGCGGTAGGGGGAGTTGCGGAGAACCCAGCACTTCGCGAGCACGTCGATCCACCAGTGGAAATAATTGCCCGCACGCTGGCAGCCCAGGACCGCAACGGCCTCAGGCGACGGTTCCGGGGCGGTGGCGTCGAGTTCGACTTGAAGGTCGGGGTGGGAGCGTGCAAGTCGGACAGTGTAGGAGGCCTTGTCTACCGACTCGCGAAGCAGCTCGTTGCGCTCGGTGAAAACGAACCCATGGCGGGTGATTGCGCCATTGCGGAGCTCGGCGAAGACGATGGGGTCGACGTCATAGGTGATCGGCTGGTCGATGCAATCGCCCGGCAGGGGGTCTGGGGGTGTGACCGACGTGCGCTGCGTCGCAAAACGGACCAGTACGTCGTCTCGCAGCTTCTTGGGGCGCTTGTGTTCCGCAGGATCGCCCGAGTAGTGCCTCATGACCCGAAAGGTCGGTAGTGAGTGGTGAGGCTTCACGTCACTGGGAGATGTCGAGGCTCTCCAGGCTCACGCTAGACCAGCCGCGGGATCTCGGGTGGTGCGCGGAAGGTAGGGCGGTTCCTGCCGCGCGTCACCTTGGAGGCGATGGCATCCAGGGTGGACCCCATGTCGAGCGCGATACCCCCCAGCTCCCTTATGCGGATGCAGAGGTCCTTTCCGAAAAGTCCCGCGCCGACGAGGAAGACTTCACCTCTGCTGCGAACGGTGAGCTCCGCACGCAGCCGTTGGTAGAACTCCGGCCAGATCGGTACGTCGTGCAGAGCCGCCTCGTACGGGCCGTCCACATCTCGCACCACGTACTGAGACGGGACCTGGTACGCGGTGATGTCGGTGAGGTTGTGATCGGCTTTCAGGATGGGCCCGATGTCGCGGCACGAGACGACGCTCAGCTGTTGCTGTCCGGCGAGCAGCGCCGGCAGCGCCTCGCACAGGTCGCTGTTGAGGAGGGAGTGAGCGAGGTGCCCGGGCCTGCGGCCTTGCGCCACTCGCTCTGCATAGACCGAGGCGATCAGCTCCCCCAGCTCCCTGTGCTCCTCGGCGAAGCTCTTGCTAGTGCGGAGTCCAACCACATCCGCCTCGTCGAGCGCGTTCATCAGCAGCGCTTTCACCTTGAGCATCTCCTTTGCGGAGAAGGTGAGCCCGCTCTGCCGGCGCAGCTTCTTGATCGCCGCCTTCATGGAAGTCGGATTGGCCGGATCCGCTGCGAGCAGCCTCGCCTCGCCCTCGCCGAAGCGAACCACGGCGATTGGCCTCCCCTCCGCAATGTGCCGCGAGACCATTCGCACCGTCTGTCGCCGGGACAGCTGGGTCGAGCCGTTCTCGGCGGCGCTGGGGGATGCGCTCATAGGAGAACCTCCCCCTTGTTCTCCTGAGATTGAGAGGCCGACCGAAGGGAGGCCGTCGAGGATCCCGGGGGAACGCAGAGAGAAGCCGACCGCCGTCGGGAGAGCGCCCCTCGCGCTTGCCGCTTAGACGGCCCGCATGAGACCAGCGCCTCCCGGCGGTCGGAGGCACCTGAAGCGGCCACAGGAAGTGGCGCCCCAGAGCGCCGCACTATGAGCAACCGCAACGGTACCTCCCGGCCGGCGCAAGGCAAAGCAAACTGAGGAGGCGGGGAATGCAGATGGAGAGGTGCGCCGGCATCGACTGGGCTAGCGAGGAGCACGCGCTCTGCGTGGTCGACGCGGCGGGAGCAAAGATGGCGGGTGAGCTCTTTGCTCACGACGAGACGGGAATCAGAGATCTGATCGCCCGGATGCGGGCGCTGGGAGTGGCGCGGGTGGCGATTGAGCGGCCCGACGGCCTCCTGGTCGACCGCCTGCTGGATGCCGGCTTCACCGTCTTGCCGGTCCACCCCAACAAGCTGAAGGCAACCCGGCCGCGCTATGAGGCCGCGGGCGGCAAGTCCGACGGCTTTGACGCCTTTTGCCTGGCTGAGCTGGCGCGGACCGATTCCCACCGCCTGCGCGCTCTTGCGCCCGACTCCGACGAGACCAAGGCGCTGCGGGCTCTGACGCGCACCCGCGAGGACCTGGTCGGGGCCAGGGTGCGGCTTGGCAATGAGCTGCGCGCGCAGCTGCAGTCCTTTTGGCCCGGCGCGGCGGAGGTCTTCGCCGATGTCGACTCCCAGATCAGTCTCGCCTTCTTGGAGCGCTATCCCTCGCCCACCGATGCACGGGGGCTCGGCGTAAAGCGCCTGGAAGGCTTCCTCGCTCGCAATCGCTACTGCGGCCGGCGCTCCGCCATCGAGCTGATCGAGCGGCTGCGCTCGGCACCGCGGGGACGAGCGGGAGCGCTCGAGTCCGAGGCACGGCGCGCTGCTGTGCTTGGCCTGGTGGCGGCGCTCAAGCCAATCGTCACCCAGATCGCGGAGCTGACCTCCCAGATCGGCGCGGCGGTGCGCGCCCACCCTGACGGACAGGTCTTCCTGCCGCTCTTCCGCGACCCCAAGTCGGTGATCACCGCAGCACGGCTGGTCGCCGAGATCGGCGATGACCGCACTCGTTACCCCACCGGCGAGGCGCTCGCGGCCGACGCCGGTATGGCGCCGGTCGCCAGGGAGTCGGGCAAGCGCAAGGTCGCGTCCTTTCGCTGGGCCTGCGACAAGCGATTGCGGGAGGCCGTCGCATGTCTCGCCGACTCGACACGACACCACCATCCCTGGGCTCGCAGCGTCTACCTTCGCGCCCGCTCCCGCGGGCTCGACCACCCGCATGCGATCCGTGTCTTGGGCAGGGCCTGGCTGCGGGTTCTCTGGCGCTGCTGGCAAGACGGGGTGCCTTATGACCCCGCTAAACACGGCAACTTGCGAAGGCTCCAACCTGAAGGGGGTTGACACAGGAAGTCTCATGCGTGGCCCCTGCCCTGCCCGGGGGCGATCGCCTCGAGCTGACGCTCTCGCTCGCGCGCGAACAGCGCGTACTCCGAGAGGGCGGCGCGCAGGACCGAATATCTGCGGGCCTCCTCCGTCGCGGCGGCCTGAAGTCGATATCGCAGCTCACTGTCCTCCACCAGCCGCTTGAGTGCCTCGCCCACCGCCGCCGGACTCAGGGTGTCGGCGAGCAGGCCGTTCTCCTCGTGGCTGACGAACTGGGCGGCGCCGCCTATCTGGGGGACGATCGCCGTGCAGCCGCAGCCCATCGCCTCCAGCGCGGTGCGGCCGAAGGCCTGGTAGGTGGAGGCGTCGAGGAATACGTCGGTGCTCCTGAGGACCTCCGCCACCTGTTGGCGCGAGAGCAGGCCAAGGTGGTTACCCGGTGCCGTGCGGCCGAGCGCCTCGACGCTCTTGGCCGCGCAGCCGAAGGTGGTCACCTCGACCTGGCCGCCATGGGTGGCGACGAGGTCCGAGAGCGCGTCGAGGGTGAGCACGGGCTGGCGCCGCGGCGTGCGGGGGCGGATCATCGCCGCGACGCGTACCGGTCCCTCCGTGCGCTTCCCTCGGCCATCGGTCGAGAAGAGCTCCTCGTCGAGGCTGGGCTCGACCTTCGCCACGTCGACTCCATGCAGGTGGCCGATCAGGTTGCGCAGCCAGTGCGTCTTGGCGAAGACGAGCTGACCGGGGACGGCCGTGTAGGAGTCGAGGGCGTCGATCAGTCGCGAGGAATCCGGCTCGGCGAAGAACGGCTCGTAGTCCTGCGCGTAATAGGCCGGCAGGAAGCCGCCGTAGCGCTCGCGCAGCCGCCCGACCAGAGCGACCGTGCTGTAGTGGGTGGCGACGACGACGTCGGCGCTCGCCGCATGGCCCGCCAGCTCGGCCTCGCCGGTGAAGGGAACGAAGAAGTCGCTCGCATCGGCGTAGGCCTCCTGCGCCCGGTCGGTCGCCTCCGCCGCGATCGCGATCCGCGCCGGCACACCGAGGCGGCGCAGCCCCTTCGTCTCCTGGTAGACGGAATGGATGCCGCCGCCGGACCCCTCCGGCATGCCCTGCAGGACGAAGAGGATCTCCAGCGGCTCGGGGTTGGCGGCGCGGAAGGCCGCGACCGTCGCCACTTCGCCGGCGGTTGCCGCCGCCGTCACCTTGCGCAGCTCCTCCAGCTCGCCGATCTCGTCAAGCTCGGCGAGCAGGCCTCGCACCCGCTCCTCCCCGTGCTTCTCGAGGAAGAGGCGGTAGTTGCGCTGGGCGACCTCGTCGCGGCCGGCGCTGGTGTAGGAGCGCGACTTGCTGTGGAAGACGTAGGCGTCGTCGGCGAGCGCCGCCGAGAACCCGGCGTCGCGGGCGCGGATGCTGAAGTCGTTCTCCTCGCAGTAGCCGGAGCCGAAGAGGTCCTCGTCGAACAGCCCGACGCGGTCGATCGCCTCGCGGGTGATTGCGTAGCAAAAGCCGTTGACGAAGGGGACCCGCGGTCGCTTCCGGCCCGAGTAGCCGGCGACGAGCAGCGCCATCGAGTCGACGGTCAACCACGCGGGCAGCTCATTGATCGCCCAGCGGCCATCTTCGGTTACCGCGGGCAGCGATTGGTGCGTGGCCGCGTTGGAGAGCGGCCCGACCAAGCCGATGCGGCTGTCCGATTCGGCGCAGGCGACGATCCGCTCCAACCAGAAGGGGCTGACGACCGTGTCGCTGTTGAGCAGGACAACGTGGGCGCCGGTCGAAGCCCGCAGGCCGATGTTGGCGGCGCGGGTGTAGCCGTGCTCGGGGCCGTCGTTGCGGATCAGCTCGATCTCCGGCTCGCGCTCCGCCAGCGCCGCGAGCAGCTCGGCAGTCTCCGTCCCGCTGCCGTCGTCGACGACGATCAGGTGGAAGGGACGCGTGGCGCTGTGTAGGAGCGACCAGAGGCAGGTGCGGACGTCATCCGGCGCGTCGCGGACGCAGACGATGACGTCGACGCCGCGGTGCGCGGGCTCGCTGTCGGCAGCGCTCCCAAGCAGCATTCCCCGCCGGTCCCGCGGCAGCGGACCGCTCAACTCGCGCTCGTCGGTCGGCGTGCTGCCGTCCGACCTGAAAAGCGCCGCGTAACGCGCCCGGAAGCCAGCGCGCAGGGC
>JBAREU010000075.1:0-3976 GCA_049796515.1 Solirubrobacterales bacterium | reverse complement strand
CCGCAGCTCCGAGCGCCGCCCGAACCGCTCCGCAGGCCGCCCCGCCGCCGAGACACTCGACCGCCACCGGCCGGGTCTCCCCGTCATAGCCGCTGACGAACGGCTGCGGCCAGGAACCGACCACGGCCGGCACGCGCATCGCGTCGGTCCAGTCCCGGTAGTCCCACCAGATCGCCTCGCCGCCTCGCAGCGGGTACTCGGCCGCGCCGACCGTCGACTCGACCCCGTTGACGTAGAAGAACCAGTCGGAGGAACGACCGGAGTCCCGCTCCGCTTCGAGCCCGTCGATCGCCTGCACGAAACCGCCGCCGAAGCGGGTCGAGATATCGGCGTTGCGATCCAGCACTCGCATCACCGTGTCCGACTCAAACGCCGTTTCGGCAACCGGCGGCTGCAACGACTCGGCGCCGTAGTCCCGGGTCACGGTCAGCGAGACCTCACCGACCCCGGACCCTGGGCCGAAGCCGCAGCCGGCTGCCACGAGCGCCGCACAGAGCAGCGCTACCGCGACCGCCAGGCTGCGGCTTCGCATCAGCGGCTCACCCCTGGGGGCATTGCCCACCGACGCAGACCGCCTCGCCGTTGGACGGGATGTCCTTGCCATGAGCTGCGGTCAACACGGTCGGCTCGCTGAGGACCACGGTCGTCCGGCCTTCGGCGTTGGTCGGCATCTGCCCACCGGTTACCTGCGCGCCCGCGGCAGGCTTGCGCTTGCCCTTGTCGTCATAGGAGAAGACGCGAACCTCGAATGGCGTTCCGGCGGTTGCCTCCTCCGGCGCAATCAGCGACAGCTCTTTCGGGTAGGGGTATGCGGCCAGCGCCCAGAGCACTTCGTCGCCGGCTTTCAGCTTCACCGCGTCGCCACCGAGTTCCGGGTTCACGTGGTTGACCTTCAGATACCAGGAGAGCTTGGAGGTCGCCTTGTAGCCGCCGACGCCGCAAATCCCGAGGCCGAAGTCGAAGGCGTCGGTCAGCAGCAAAGGCCTCAGCGAGCTCGTCGACTTCGCCGCCTGACCGAGCAGGCCGAGCGCGGTGGCGCCTTTGATCGTCACCGCTTTGCCGCTGCCGGCGGTGCCTTTGCCGAAGCAGGTCGCCTTGGGGCTGGTGGGCACCGAAGTGGTGCCGGTTTTCAGCGTCATTTCGGCGAGAGCCTTGCCGCCGCCGCCGATCACACGCAGGTCAGCCGGGACTTTCGCCGCCGCGAGCGCGGCCGTCGAAAGCACCAGGATGAGAGCCAGCGCGCACGCGGCAACCAGCCGCCGGAATGGAATGAGTCTTGGCATTTAAGCCACCCTTTCCTCGAGGGTTGTCATGGCTGGCCGGGGACAGGTCTCCTGGCTTCCCGGGAATCGGTCGGCCGCACCTTCCCGAAGGCTCAGTGTCGCCCCCAGTGGCTGACGCAAGCGCGCCCGCGGCTTCCTTCACCCCGGTCACAGTGGCGGGACCGCGCCGGCTTCGCACCGGACTTCCCTTGACCACCGACCGTATTTACGCGAGCGAGTCTATTAGAGGCTCTTAGGGCTGCTTCTCGGTGTCCTTCGGCGACTCAAAGGCGGCCAGGGCCACGGTCATCGGAATCGGTTCCTCGCCGCTCTCGGCCATCCGGGCGTTGGCCTCTTCCTGCTCTTCGAAGAGCCAGTAGAACAGCGCATCGATTTTGGTGATGACGCTTTTCCAGCCACGCTCGTCGAGGCGGAACCCCGCCCAGGTGAAATGCCGATCCTCTCGGGCATCGATCGTTCCGGCCTCCATCGCTTCCTTCACCTGGTCGGCGTATGTTTCGAACACCCTCCAGGTAAAGGCCTGCTTCAGGGCTGGAGGAACCTCGGGCCAGACGTCCTCCTCGAACATCGCGGTCTCGGCTGCAGAGTAGAAGTGCTCCACCGCTCCACGTCGCTTTCCGCCGGTCTCCGTCCTGGTCTGCCGCAGCCAGTCGTACTCGGCCAGCACGTCGAACGCACGCGAGACCCTGGGCAGGGAGCCGCCGCCAAACTCCTCGTAGAACCCTTTCGGGCTCATCTCACGGATGCTGCACTCCGCCATGATCTTCATCCGCAGTGGATCGACGAATACTTTTGCCAACCGCAGCATGAGCGGCCACTTGGATTTGGAGTCAGTCTTTGGGCGCGACACTCGATTCCCTTCAGTGGTCTCCAGCTATCTGAGCGATGTTGTGAATTCTATGCAGTCTTGTAGTGGAACTGTCTGAGTCTCCCTCCAGTTCGGGCCAATTAACAAACGCTCTAGATCTTTAGAGCATTCTCATCTGAAGAGGGGGTGAAGACAATGAAGCTCATCGAGGGAGTGTTCGCCATGCCGGTTTTCTCGGTCACGAAGGGCGGTTAGATCGGTAGCCGTCGTCGCCCCGAGCCGCCTGCATCGCGCGCGGCTCCGGGGCGGCCCCACCCACCCGAGTGCGGCTCGGGCGGAGTGCGACCTCCGACGCGTTTGGTCTGCACATTCGAAGTGAAAAGCCCGCTCAGTATTCCTACACTGGCCGGCCGATCATGAATGTCATGCAGGTTTGAACCGCTCTCAGCCGAGGAAAAGACACGATATGGACGATGCGGGCGAAGAGCGGAGAATGCGGGGACGACGCCCTAGAGAGGGAAGGCTCGACCGGGGAAAGAGATTGCTCTGCGAGGGGAGGCGCAAGCTCGGCAGCAAACTCGGCATGGGGGTGCGCAGAGCAAGGGCCGGGCGCAGCTCGAAGAAGCAACCGGAGCGACGACACGCTGACCTGCGCACCGCGATCGACCATCCCCGCAGGCGCCGGATCCTGCGCATGCTGCACGATCGCGGGGAGCCCTGCAATCCGATCGAGATCGCCCTAAAGGTCGAAGGACCGCTGGGCCTGATCGCGTACCACGTCAGGGTTCTAAGAGAACTCGGAGCGGTGGAACGGGTGGGCGAGGAGGGAGAGCAGGACTCGGTCGAGCACTTCTACGAATCGAGGATCGAGGGGGACCCCTCGATCGAAGCGATGCTTGACGAAGCCGAGGAGGAGGAGGAGGAGGAGGAGGAGGAGGATAGCGAAGAGGACGAGGAAGGAGAGGAGAAGTCGTAGCGGTCCGCTCGCCCTGAACGTTCGTCCAACCCGCCTGGGCGGCTGGTCCGAGCCGGCTTAGGCTCGCCCGTGGGTCTGGAAACCGACACGTTTATGGGAGGGAAGGATGAGGCAGAGGATCTGGCGGGGCTCGCCGGCAATGGTCGTCGCGATCATCGCGCTTTTCGTGGCGCTCGGGGGCAGCGTCTACGCAGCAAAGAAGAAGGCCAGAATCGATGGCAAAGCGATCAGGGCGAAGTCGATCCCCGGCAACCGCTTGAAGCCGCGCTCGATCGGCGCCAATCGGTTGAAGCCGGGCGTCCTGCGCGCCGCCACCCTCCCCACCCCCCTCACCGGCACCGACATCAACGAGCTGACCCTCGGGCAGGTGCCGAGCGCGGCCCACGCCGACTACGCCGACAGCGCCCAGAGCGCCGTCGACGCCCAGACCGCGCTCAATGCCGTCAACGCAGTCGATGCGAAGACCGTCAACGGCTACAGCGTCGGCTGCCTGCCGGGAACCGTGGTCTTCGCCG
The DNA here is from genome assembly GCA_049796515.1 of Solirubrobacterales bacterium. Classification (GTDB taxonomy): domain Bacteria; phylum Actinomycetota; class Thermoleophilia; order Solirubrobacterales; family 70-9; genus VRUE01. Next base: position 394 of record JBAREU010000075.1, on the reverse strand, counting down.
GCGCCTGCTGGGAGACCTCGGCGAGCAGCGCCGTCAACGCCCCTACTGCGGCGCGCAAATGCGCCGCGCGCGGCGGCACGCTGCCGGAGGCGCTGCAGCTCGCCGCCTTCGCCGAAGAACCCGGCGTCAACCTCGATCCGGGGGACGAGTGGTCGAGCGACATCCCAGTGGTCTCGGGACCAAATGTTTACGCCGTGGCCACGGTGGCCGCTAACAGCGTGGTGGATATGAGCATCTCGACCGCCACCTATGCGTACCGCTGCGTGATCCCACTACTCAGCTAGCTCTATCCTCATCTCGATGCGAACGGGCCCGCACCGCGCCTGGCCTCGCGCCGCGGGCGCGTTCCTCGTGCTTGCCTGTCTGCTGGCGGTGCCGATCGCCGCGCCAGCCC
>JBAREU010000074.1:0-8834 GCA_049796515.1 Solirubrobacterales bacterium | reverse complement strand
GCATGAAGGCGACCGCGGTGATGACGAAAAGCAGCGGGAAGACTGCCGGCTCAAAACCGCTCTGGCGCTGCAGGCCGACATATATAAGGGCGTCGGAGACGCTGGCGAGCGCCAGCCCGCCAGCGGCGACGAGCAGCAAGCGGAAGCGGCGATCGGCGGCGATCTTCAGGGCGACTCGCAGCCGGGGCTGCTCGTCGGGGGCGACAACGGGAGCGCGCTCCGGCCGGCCCTTGACGGCGAGCACGAGCACCGCCAGGCCGAGGAAGGCGAAGGCGGTGCTGACGACGAAGACCGCGTCGAAGCGCGCCGGCGCGACGAGCAGGATGCCGAAGGCGACCAGCGGGCCGAGCATCGCCCCGGCGCTGTCCATCGCCCGGTGCACGCCGAAGGAGGTCGCCAAACCATCCTTCGTGCTCGAGAGCGAGATCAACGCGTCGCGTGGCGCCGTGCGGATTCCCTTACCAACCCTGTCGCTGGCGACCAACGCGCCGATCGCACCGATCGAGCTGCCCACCGCCACCAGCCCCACCTTGCAGATCGCCGAGAGCCCGTAACCGATCGTCGCCACCTCCTTGTGGCGCTGCATCCGGTCGGACGCGAAGCCACCGGCGACCTGGACGATCGCCGCGGCGCCGCGGTAGAGGCCGTCAATCGCACCCAGTGCGAGCGGCGTCACGCCGAGCGAGAAGACTAGATATAGGGGGAGGACGGTCGCGACCATCTCGGCGGAAATGTCGGTGAGCAGGCTGACCATGCCGAGCAGGACGACGTTGCGCGGCACGGAGAGGCGCGCGGCGGGGGTCGCCCAGGTGCTCGGCTTGAGTAGCGCTTTGGAGGCCTCAACCTGGTACATGGCAAGAGAACGCGCGCTTCCCGGCCGAATTTCCGTACCGCGCACGCTGGGACCTAGTTCTTTTTTCCACCGCTGCCCGAGCTGGCCGCGCAAGCCTCTACGCACAACGCCCGTTGTGTCGCATATGAACTTCGATCCAGGACTACAGGGAAATGAAAACGGCAATGGGAACGGGAACGGCAATGGCCGACACTCGGACTCGGGACGCCTCGGCTTCGGCATAGTCGGCTACGGCTACTGGGGGCCGAACCTCGCCCGCAATGTCGCCGACTCGCAGGACTTCCGCCTGCTCGGCATGTGCGAGCTCGACGAGGGGCGCATCGCCGACTTCAAGTCCAAGTTCCGCGAGATCAAGGTCGACCGCGAGCTCGACTGGATGCTCGTCGACCCGCGCATCGACGCGGTCGCGGTCGCCACCCCGCCGTCCACTCACTACGCGCTGGCCAAGCGGGCGCTGCAGGCCGGCAAACACGTGCTGGTCGAGAAGCCGCTCGCCGTGACCTCGGCCGAGGCGATCGAGCTGATCCAGCTCGCACGCGAGGTCGATCGCGTGCTGATGCCCGGCCACACCTTCGTCTACAGCCCGGCCGTCAACAAGGTCGACGAGCTGATCCGCGAAGAGGTCCTCGGCGAGATCTACTTCGTCACCTCCTCGCGGATGAACCTGGGCAAGTACCAGCGTTCCGGCGTCGTCCAGGACCTCGCGCCCCACGACCTCTCGATCCTGCTCTACTGGCTCGGCAAGCCGATCGTGCAGGTGACCGCGAACGGCCGCAGCGTCTTCCAGGAGGGCGTCCCCGAGACCGCCTTCCTCACGCTCACCTTCGAGGGCGGCACCCAGGCCAACGTCCAGCTCTCCTGGCTGGCACCGCGCAAGCTGCGCCAGATGCTGATCGTCGGCAGCGACCGCATGGTGCAGTACGACGACAGCGACGCGGACGAGTCGGTCAAGGTCTACGACCGCGGTCTCGAGGTAAGCGCGCCGGCCAACTTCGGCGAGTATCGCGCCAGCTACCGCGCCGGCGACATCGTCTCGCCGCGGATCGACGCGACCGAGCCGCTGGCCGTCGAGCTGCATGACTTCGCCACCGCGATCCGCGAGGGGACTACGCCCCGGTCGAGCGCCGAGTTCGGCTTGCAGGTCGTGCTCGCGCTGGAGGCGCTGGAGCGCTCCTTCGCGAACGGCGGGCAACCGGTCGACGTCCCCGGCGCAGAGCTTTTTGGCAAAGGCAACGGACGAGCCGGCGTCGAGACGGTGGCCAGCGCGGCGTCCTGACGTCCGCTGTCCCCCGACCGTCCTTCGCACAGATGAGGAAAGGCCAGGTCCGACAATGAGCAAGCTAACCCGATATGTGATCACTGGCGGCGCCGGCTTCATCGGCTCGCACCTAGCCGAGCGGCTCGCCGACGAGGCGCAGGTGGTGCTGTTCGACAACCTGCGGCGCAACTCGCTTGCCTCCACCGCGCTTGCCGATCACCCAAACGTCGAGCTGGTCGAGGGCGACATCCGCGACCGCGACGCCGTCTTCGAGGTCGTGGAGGGTGCCGACGCCGTGTTCCACCTCGCCGCGATCGCCGGCGTCTCCAGCTACTACCAGGAACCGGAGACCACGCTCAAGGTCAACATCGACGGCACCGCGGGGATCGTCGACGCGATCGTCGCCGCCGGCGTCGGCCGTCTCGTCTACCTCTCGACCAGCGAGGTGCACGGGCCCAACGCCCACGACGTCGACGAGCAGTCGCCCTGCGCGATCGGTCCCTCCTCAGAGCGCCGCTGGGTGTACGCGACCAGCAAGCTGGCCGGCGAGCACCTCGTCCTGCGCGGCGGCGAAGCCCACCGCTTCGCCGCCACGGTCCTGCGGCCGTTCAACGTCTACGGCCCCCGCCAGACCGGCGAGGGCGCGATCCGCAACTTCTGCCTCGCCGCGGCCAAGGATGAGCCGCTCGTCGTCTACGGCGACGGCTCCGCCGTACGGGCCTGGTGCTACGTCGACGACTTCGTCGACGCCGCCCTGCGCGCCCTCGACAGCGAGGCGGCGGCAGGTCAGGTCTTCAACATCGGCAACCCGAACGCCACGGTCGACACCAACGAGCTGGCGGCGTTGGTCTCAGACCTCGTTCCGTCGAGCCGGGTCGAGCCCGGCAACGTCGCCCGGGCCGAGGTCGCCTACCGCACGCCGGTCATCAGTAAGGCTCGGCGGCTGCTTGGCTTCGAGCCCGCCATCTCGCTGCCCGTGGGGCTCGAGCGGACGATCGCCTGGACGCGGGAGAACCTCGCCGCCGAGGTGGCTTCGTGAGGGTCAGCGTCGTCGGCGTCGGCAAGATGGGCTTGCCGATCGCCGTCTGGATGGCTTCGCGCGGCGCATCGGTCTGGGCCTGCGACAAGAACCCCAAGGTCGTCGAGGCGATCGAAGCGGGAACCCCCGACATCGACGAGCCCGGCGTCGTCGAGTTGCTCGCCGAGGGGCTGAGCGCGGGACGGCTGCGGGCAACGACCGACACGGCAGCTGCAGCGGCCGAGAGCGACGTAGTCATCGTCATCACGCCCGCGGTCCTGACCGACGCGCGCGAGGCCGACCTCTCCAACCTCGAAGACGCCTCGCGCGACATCGCGCGCGGCGCTCGGCCCGGCACGCTGGTCGTCTATGAGACGACCGTGCCGGTCGGCACTACCCGGCAGCGTCTCGTGCCGATCCTCACCTCCAGCGGCCTGGAACTCGGCAGCGAGCTCTCGGTCGCCTACTCGCCCGAGCGAGTCAAGAGCCGCTTCGTCATGCGCCACCTCGACGAGACGCCGAAGATCGTCGGTGGGCTTGACGAGCGAGCGTCAGCGCGGGCGGCAGCCTTCTACAGCGACTACCTGGGAGCGCCGGTGATCGACGTCGAGACGCTCGAGGCAGCCGAGTTCGTGAAGCTCGCCGGGATGATCTACCGCGATGTCAACATCGCCCTGGCCAACCAGCTCGCCGTCTACGCCGAGCAAACCGGCCTCGACAACACCGCCCTCTTCGACGCCGCCAACACCGACGGCGAGTGCGCGCTGCTGTCGCCCGGAATCGGCGTCGGTGGGCATTGCACGCCGGTCTACCCCCACTTCTTGATCCGCGACGCCGAGCGGCGCGGGATCGACGCCTCGATCGTCGCCGACTCGCGGCGGGTGAACGATGAGCAGCCGGAGCGGATGGCGATCCGCCTCGACCGGCGCCTCGGCGGACTCGAGGGCGCCCGCGTCGGGGTCCTCGGATTTGGCTTCCGTCCTGACGTAAAGGAGCACATCTGCTCGCCCACGCTCCAGCTCGACGCCGCGCTGCGAGCACTCGGCGCCGAGGTCCGCGTCCACGACCCGCTCTTCGACGAGGCCGAGCTGGCGGAGCACGGGCTCGCGGCCTGGGACCCCGACTCGCCGGACTGGCGACCGCAGGCGGTCGTCCTCGCCACCGGCCACACCTCCTATCGCGGCCTCGATCTCGCCGCGCTGCGCGCCGACGGCCTGCGGGCCGTCCTCGACGGTCGCCGCTTCTGGGACCCGGACGCGATCGAGGCGCTGGGCATCGAGTACGTCGGCGCCGGTCGCGCCGACGTAATGCTGCACCGCAACCCCGGCGCCGAGGCACTCGCCGCGAACGCAACCGAACCGGTCGGATGAGCCCGATCCCGGTAATGCGCCCGACGATCGGGCGCGAGGAGGCGGACGCGGCAGCGGCAGCCGTTGCCTCCGGCTGGGTCGCCCAGGGTCCGCGGGTGCGCGAGTTCGAGCAGGCCTTCGCCGAGCGGGTCGGCGCCACCGACGCGATCGCGGTCTCGAGTGGGACCGCAGCGCTTCACGTCGCCCTGCTGCTCGCCGGGGTGAGGCCGGGCGACGACGTCGTCGTGCCCTCGCTCTCGTTCATCGCCACCGCCAACGCGGTGCGCTGCATCGGCGCCAACCCGGTCTTCGCCGATGTCGAGCTGGAGACTCAGAACCTGAGCGTGGCGAGCGTCGGCGAAAGGCTGACGCCGCGCACCAAAGCTGTCGTCCTGGTGCACCAGGCCGGTGTCCCGGCCGACGTCGACGCGATGCACGACTTCCTCGACCCGCTCGGCATCGCGGTCGTCGAGGACGCTGCCTGCGCCGCCGGAGCGACCTACCGCGGCGCGCCGATCGGCGCACATTCCCCCCAGGTCGCCTTCTCCTTCCACCCGCGCAAGCTGCTGACCACCGGCGAGGGCGGGATGCTCGCCGTCGCCGACGCCGAGAGCGCGGCACGAGGGCGGCGACTGCGCGAACACGGCATGAGCGTCGATGCGGCGGAGCGCTCCAACGCCGACCGCGTAATCGTCGAGTCCTACCTGGAGGCCGGCTTCAACTACCGGATGACTGACATCCAGGCGGCGGTGGGCCTGGTCCAGCTCGGCCGCCTCGCCGGGATCGTCGAACGGCGCCGCCAGCGCGCCCGGCGCTACCGCGAGCTGCTCGCCGACATACCGGGATTGACGATGATCGACGACCCCCCCTACGGCACGACCAACTTCCAGTCCTTCTGGGTGCTGTTGCCCGACGAGTGCCCGGCGGAACCGGTCGATGTACTCGAGCAGATGCTGGATGCCGGCATCTCGGGACGCCGCGGGATCATGGCCGCGCACCTCGAGCCGGCCTACGCGGGCCACCCGCACGGCCCGCTGCCGGTCACCGAGAAGCTGACCTCGAGGTCACTGGTGCTACCCCTCCACGACGGACTCGACGACGCTGACCAGGAACGCGTGGTCGAGGCCTTCGACGCCGCCGTGGCGGCGGGAGCGGTCCGGTAAAGACAGACCATGCGATCCAGGCCGGGCACGAATCTTCGCCGCACATCGCTCGCCGGCGGCGCCTGCCTCCTCGCCGGTCTTGCGGTCGCCGCCCTCCTGCTCGGCCTGCTGCCCAGCGCCGAGGCGGCGAAGCCCGCGATCGGCGAGCTGAAGGCACAAGCCGTGGACGAGGACCCGGGGCGCGGCATCGTCGTCGTCGGATTCGCGCGCGGCGATGTGATCCGCATCCAGTACGCCGGCGGCTGCCGGCGGCTGAAACCCCGCCGGAGCGGTGACCGCATGCGGCGCTTCGTGGCGGTCGTGCGGCGCAACGGCAAGCGCTGCATGAAGGGGAGCGTGCCCCGCGGCAGATTCAAGATTCGGGTCTGCGGCGACGGAGACTGCACCTCGCGCCAGGTCCGGATCTCGCCCTTCCGCGACAGCGACGGCGACGGGTTCGGCAATCTCTTCGAGCGCTTCATCCGGAACAAGCTCCCCTCAGGCCAATCGATCCCCGTTCAGCCGACGACCACTCCGGAAGTGCCGCTGCCCCCGTTCGCCCAGCTCGGCTGCGTCGAAGGCGCCGTCAAAGTGACCTCGGCCGCAGCGCTGTACGACGTGGTCGGCGCCGGCGGTGATGTCTGCGTGACCGCGCCGATCGGCAACGTCGAGCTGGAGGGCTTCGGCAGCCTCGCCGGGATCGTGATCGGCAGCGAAAACGCCGAAGGCGCGATCGGCGAAGTCACGGTCAGCGAGACGTCGAACCTGACGATCCAGGGAGCGCGGCTCGAATCGATCGAAATCCGGCGCGCGAACGGCACGCAGCTGCGCAGCAGCATCATCGGCGGCTCGCCGGGCAACCGCGTCTCCGACCAGCTGATCTTCATGCCGGAATCGAGCAGCGACGTCGCGATCGAAAGCAACGACATCGGCTGGACGATCGCCGACGACTCGGGCAACACCGGCTACGGCTGCCGCTGCTACGGCGAGCTTGACCGCCTGCGCTTCGTCGGCAACTGGGTCCACGACGTCGCCGCCGACGGCTTCCAGGGGGTCGGTGGCTCCGACGTACTGATCGACCGCAACGAGATCGGCCCGGTGGGCGCCAACCCGGACTCGAGCGAGCACTCCGACAACATCCAGATCACCGGCAACGGGCCGAACCTGCGGATCACCAACAACTGGATCCACCACCAGGGCTACTACGACGGCTCGGCCGAGGACAACGCCGGCTCCACCTACATCCACGGCGGCGGCAGCGACTCGCTGCTCTACGAAAACAACCTGATCGAGACCAACCTGGGCAGGACCGAGATCTGCGGGCTGGGAACCGGCGGAACCTCGCGCTCCAACATCACCATCCGCCGCAACACCTGGGTCGACGGCGGCCGCGCCTTCACCAGCTTCCCCAGCTTCGAGTGGGATTGCGACTCGGGCTCCGGCAACACGATCGAGCGCAACATCGCGGTCGACCCCGACGGCGGCTTCGACAACGGCGGCTCCGCCGCCGCGGCGACTTTCACGGCCAACCTCTTCGGGAAACCGTCGATAGTCGCCCTCGACACCGCCAACAACTGCACCTCGGCCAACTGCAACCCACCTGGCCAGGAGCCGATCGGCTACCGCAAGCCCGCCGGCGTCCACTGGTAGGCATCGTCGCAACCGGCTACCCGAAACGTGCGTCGCAACCCGTAGGCCCCAGGTTTTTCAATCTTTGCTGGCTTTATCGAATTTCGATAAAGCTCGATAAGACTGTAAAACGGTACTCGCCGTAGTGCCCCTAGCGGGCGGCATCCTGGCTGGCTCGGTGCTCTACCGAGAGGAGGCATGGGTATCGAGGACCATGAGCTGGGAGCGTTCGAGCCGGCATCAGATTTGCTGGTCCTGGCCGCAGTTGAGCGCGCGCAGCGTCACGACCGCAAGCAGGTCTCGGTTCGGCAGGCAGTCTGTGCCTATGAAGATCTGCATGGAAGTTCCGCGCTCGTTAGAGGCTCGATCGCGATCCAGCTTTGCCCGGCAAAGAGCAGCGAGGTCGCGTTGAAGGTTCCCGCAAGGCGCGGCGTGGCCGCAAGCGCAAGCGCAACCCGAAGCCGCGCGGCGATCACCACAACCGTCGGCGCGACCAGGACCCGCTGGTCAGGACGCGTTAGATCGCCTACCGGCGCATGCGGATTGCGGCGCTGAGCCTCTACACACCCTTGAAGGGAATAGCTCGCATGGCCGGCCATTCGCATCCCCATTGGTCAGCCCCCTTTGTACCCTTCGCGCAGGATCCGCTCGAAGCGAGCGCCGATCTCACCCAGCTCGACATCGAGCCCGCGTGCGAGGCGCAGCAACGTGCTGAAGCGCGAGTCGACGGCGCCGCGCTCCAGCTCGCCGATGCGGTTGAACTCGGTGCCGACCCGCTCGGCCAATCCCTCCTGGGTCAGGCCGGCCTCGCGGCGCAGCTCCTCGATCGCCTGTCCGAGGGCGGCATGATCGGCCGAACGCGGTTTGGCTCTGCGACGGGGAGGCATGCGCCAGGGCAGCCTTCCCGCCAGAGAGACATTTGGTTAGACGTAATTACGGCTAACACTGCCGAGAAGTCGACACCTACACGGTATCCAGCCACTGCGCTCCATCAAGACTCCGTAGATACCTATAAAGTATCGCCTCCAATGTTGGTACGGATAGCGTCTAACAACGCGAGGGACGAGTGAGACCGCTGCGAGACGTGGACCGTATGAAGCCTGCGTGGCAGAGCTTTGAGTAATAAGACCCTACAACGTTTATTGCTAACGCCATCGCGGGGGGATGCAGTGCTTTCAAAGAACAGCCTGTCATATCGAGATGTCACAGCGGATTGCCTGTGGCGAGTAGCCACGACTAGGAAGCCGACCCGTGCCTGGGTTCTCTCAGCGGTCTTTCTGGGGCTGCTCCTGGCCCTCCCGTCAGTGGCATCAGCAACGGTGCTTCCGGGAAAAATCACCGAAAACATGACGTTGACCAAAGCCGGCAGTCCTTACACTTCCACCGGCGGTCCGACCATCGAACCAGGCGTCACGGTCAAAGCCGAACCAGGCACGATCTTCAAGGTAGGGGGGCTCGTCGTCAATGGCACCCTCAAAGCCGAAGGCACCGCCGAAGAACCCGTCGTCCTCACCGGCGCCAAAGAAGCCACTGCCGGCGAATGGTGCGCGATCTGGTTCCAGGCCGGCAGCGGCGCCTCGGTGAT
>JBAREU010000073.1:0-2535 GCA_049796515.1 Solirubrobacterales bacterium | reverse complement strand
AGCCCGGCGAGGACCATCGCCAGCCCAGCCAAGCCGAGCAGCACGGCGAGCACCGCCACTACCAGGCCGCGGCGCCGGCTCTGCGGCAGCTCCAGCGCCAGCAAGGCGGCAATCGGCGGCACCCGGGTTGCCCGCAGGGCGGGGATGAAGGAGGAGAGCAGGGTCACGCCGATCCCAATCAGCAGCGAGACGACGATCGTGCGGTCCTTCGTCACCAGCGCGGTGGTCGGTAGGTCGATGCCGATCGCAACGAAGAGGCCGTTGAGGCCGACGGCAATCCCGTAGCCGCCGACCAGGCCGAGCAACGCACCGAGGATGCCGATCGCCAGCGCCTCGACCACGACCGAGCTGAGGATCTGTCCCTGGCCAGCGCCGAGCGTGCGCAGCATGCCGAACTCCCTGATCCGCTGCGCGACCGTGATCGAGAAGGTGTTGAAGATCAGGAAGGCGCCAACGAAGAGGGCGACGAAGGCGAAGACGAACAGTGCGATCCGCAGGAAGCCGAGGTCGTCGCGAATCTGGTCCGAGTTTCTTTCGGCGTTTTCCTTGGCGGTCTCGACCAGCAGCGTGGGGTCCGCTACGCGCTGCTGCACCCGCTGCTTCAGCGTCTCTTCGGAGACGCCCTCGTCGGCCGCGATCAGGACCTGGTCGAATTCGCCGCGCTTGGCGGTGATCCGCTGCGCCTCGGGCAGGATCAACCCGGCGATGCTGGCGCCGCCCCAGGAGGCCTCGCCGAGCTTGGTCAGGCCGACGATGCGGTAGGCGGCAACGCGTTCGACTGAGGCCAGTTTGAGCCTGTCGCCGATTCCGAGCCCCGCCTCTTCGGCGGCGCCCTCGTCGAGCGAGACCTCACGCGCATCGCGCGGCGGACGTCCCTCGACATAGGTCTGCGTTTCGAGCTCCTCCGGCAGGACCGAGGTGATGAACTTGGGCGCGAACTGGCTACCTATCTCCTCGTTTTCGGCGTCGAAGAAGGCGCCCGGGGTGAAGATCTGCCCGGTCGCCAGGCGCACCCCCTCCACCCGCTTCACCTTTGGCAGCACGGCCGCCTTGAAGCTCGGCACCTCACCGGTTTCCTGGCGCACCTCCTCTTTCGCCGTGATCACGACGTCGGTCTTCGAGAGCGAGTCTTCGAAGATTTCGTCGAAGGCAGCGAAGGTCGTGTCGGTGAGGATGTAGGTGCCGGCGACGAAGGCGACGCCGATCACCACCGCCAGGATCGTCGTCAGGGCGCGGATGCGGCGCGCCCAGAGGCTCTTGAGGGCGAGGCCGGTCATCCGGTTGCTAATCGATCGTCTTCATCAGCTCGATCACCTCGTCGGCCGAGCCGGGGGCGGCGTCGTGGACGACCCTGCCGTCGCGGAGCGTGATCAACCGGTCCGCATGCGCGGCCGCCGCCGGGTCGTGGGTGACCATGATCACCGTCTGGCCGAACTCGTCGACCGCCTGGCGCAGCAGGCGCAGCACGTCGGCGCTGGCTTTCGAGTCGAGGTTGCCGGTCGGCTCGTCGGCGAAGACGACGGCCGGTTTGGAGACCAGGGCGCGGGCCACCGCAACCCGCTGCTGCTGGCCGCCGGAGAGCTCGGAGGGGCGGTGGGTGCGACGGTCCTCTAGGCCGACCGTGCGGATCAGCTGCTCCAGCCAGGCGGCGTCCGGCTTGCGCCCGGCAATCGAGAGCGGTAGCACCAGGTTCTCCTCGGCGCTGAGGACCGGCAGCAGGTTGAAGAACTGGAAGACGAAGCCGAGCTTGTCGCGCCGCAGCTTGGTCAGTGCGCCGTCGTCGAGCCTGGTGATCTCCTCGCCGTCGAGGACGACCGTCCCCGCGGTTGGCTTGTCGAGGCCGGCGAGGATGTGCATCAAGGTCGACTTGCCCGACCCCGAGGGGCCCATGATCGCGGTGAAGCGACCGGCCTCGAAGCCGGTGCTGACGTCGACCAACGCGTCCACCGCGGCCTCGCCCTCGCCGTAGCGGCGCGAGACGCCGGAAGCGGTCACGACCTGCCCGTTCGCGGTGCTCACGGTCCGCACAATAGCCTGCCCGCCATGTCGCTTGCGGATGAATTCGATGGGTTGCTGGTCGACCTCGACGGGGTCGTTTGGGTGGGGCGAGAGATGTTGCCGGGCTCCGTGGAGGCGTTGCGCTCGCTGCTGGAGCAGGGCAAGGAGATCGTCTTCGTCACCAACAACCCCGGCAAGCACGCCTCCGAGTACGCGCAGCGACTGCGAGATGCCGGAGTCGCGGTGGCCGACGATCGCGTCGTCACCGCCGGCGAGGCGACCGCTCGCCTCGCGGCGGAGCGCGCAAACGGCGGCACCGCGTTCGTGATCGGCGCGCCCGCGCTCCACGAGAGCATCGCCGCCGCGGGACTGAAGCCGCTCACCGGCGAAGCCGGCCACGAGGCGGACGTGGTTGTCGTCTCCGGCCACCGCGGCTTCGACTACGGCGAGCTGCTGACGGCGACCCGGGCTCTGCAGCGGGGAGCCAAGCTGGTAGCCACCAGCCGCGACCCGACGATGCCGATGCCGGGGGGCGCC
>JBAREU010000072.1:0-2921 GCA_049796515.1 Solirubrobacterales bacterium | reverse complement strand
CCCTTCGTGCGGCGCGCCCTGCGCTCCGGCACGATCGCCCTGATCGACTCGACCAAGACCACCGGCCTGATCTTCTTCCCGGGCACGATGGTGGGGATGCTCCTCGCCGGCGCCGAGCCGACCGACGCCGTCCGCCTGCAGTTGATCCTCCTCTATGCGCTGCTGGGCAGCACCGCGATCGCCGCCCTGGTAGCCACCGGACTCGCCTACCGCAACTTCTTCACCCCGGCTCAGCAGCTGCGCGAATTGGCCGAGTAGCGCTCAAGTTAACCGGTTAACACCCCGGTACGCCGACTTAACTCAAATTCTCATGAGTTAATGGCGAAAGCGCGCTATCGGTGGACTTCCCGAGAGGGGATCTCCCAGTCGAAAGGAACCGAAGATGATCCGCAATCTCAAGACACTCGGCTTAGCCTTGGTGGCGGGCTTTGCGCTAAGCGCAATGGTCGCATCGGCCGCGTCGGCTCAAGGAAAATTCACATCGGACGGTCCGGTGACATGGACAGCAACGGAAACAGGGCCAGCGGGCTCCAATGCCTTTACAGCGTTCGGCGCCACCGTCGAATGCGCCGGAACCACCTATACGGGGCATGCGTACAACGTGACACCGCACGCATCCCTCCCAAGCGGTGTCACCACAGCGACACTGACCCCCAAATATCCAAAATGCGTCTCTAAACCGAGCGGTCGCCCGACCACAGTGGACATGAACGGCTGTGATTACGTGATACACATCGGTGCGACAAAAGACAAAGCAAACACATATCTTCTCACGTTTGACGTGGTGTGTCCGGCAGGGAAAGAAGTGACAGTTACATTCTTTACAACCGACCCCGATCACGTCAACGGCACGCCATTTTGCGTATGGCACATCCAACCGCAGACTGGCCTAACTGGCCTCCACGCCACCGATACAAAAAACGGCCACATAGACATCACGGGAGCAGTTGAAAAAGTTCACATCACGCGAGTCAGCCCCGGTGACACGCACCTCCTCCTATGCAACAGCTTGACAACCACTGAAGGCAAAATCGACATCGACGTCACAGTCAAAGGTCACAACCAACTAGGCGCACCGACAGAAATCTCGCTCTCTGACTAACTACCCAGATTCACCGTAAACGCTTGAAGGGACCATCCTGGAACGTCCTCCTGGACCTTGGAATGCGGTTTGAGAACCCATTTCTCTGGGTCCAGGAGGGCATCACTTCAGTCCAGACCAGCAGGCCTGCGTAGACTCGACTCGATGTCTCGCCAGCAGCGCCTGACCCTGGTCGCGACGATCCTCGGCTCGACGGTCGTCTTCTTAGATTCGACCGTGGTGAACGTCGCGCTGCCGGCGATTGCCGACGGCCTCGACGCTGGCCTGGCCGGGCAACAGTGGGTGGTCGAGGCGTACATGCTGACCCTGGTTTCGCTGCTCCTGGTCGGCGGTTCGCTTGGCGACCAGTTCGGTAGACGGCGGGTCTTCGTCATTGGCTTGATTGCTTTCGGCGCAACCTCGGTCCTCTGCGCGGTTGCGCCCACGGTTGAGATGCTGATCGCCGCCCGTGCCTTGCAGGGCGTTGCGGGCGCGCTGCTTGTGCCGGGCTCGCTGGCGATCGTCGCCGCGACCTTCGAGGGCCCGGCGCGCGGCAAGGCGGTGGGCACCTGGACTGCCTGGACCGGGATCGCGACCGTGGTCGGCCCGGCCGGCGGCGGGGCCCTGATCGAGGCGCTCTCCTGGCGGGCGATCTTCTGGGTGAACATCCCCTTGATAGCCGTGACCGTGGCGCTCACCCTGCACGCGGTGCGCGAGAGCCGTGACCCGGAGGCCTTCCGCGGCATCGACTGGCTAGGCATCGGCCTCTCGGCCGCCGGCCTGGCCGGTCCCGTCTTCGCCCTGATCGAACAACCCAGCCACGGCTGGGGGGACCCACTGGTCTGGGTGTCGATGGTCGCCGGCGTCATCTGTCTTGTCCTGTTCGTCGTCCACGAGGCGCGTGCCCGCCACCCGATGCTCGACCTTGCCCTGTTCCGCATCCGAAACTTCTGGGTCGCCAACCTGACCACGCTCACGGCCTACGCCGGACTGATCGGCGGACTCTTCTTCGTCACCCTCTTCCTGCAGCAGGTTGGCGGCTACTCTCCGATCGAGGCGGGGTTCGCGACGACGCCGGTCTCGCTGCTCCTCTTCTTCCTCTCGCCCCGTTGGGGGAAACTCGCCTCGAGTACCGGTCCGCGGCTGCCGATGTGCGCCGGCCCGATCGTCGGCGGGATCGGATTGATCGGGCTGCTCAGGGTCGGCGCCGACGCGAATTACCTGACCGACGTTCTGCCGGCGATCCTCGTCTTCGGTCTCGGCCTCTCGGCGACGGTGGCACCGCTGACCGCGACCGTGCTCGACTCGGTCGAGGAACGTCACGTCGGCATCGCCTCCGGCGTCAACAACGGCATCGCCCGGGTGGCGGGCCTGCTGGCGATCGCCGTGCTGGGCGCGGTGATCTCGGCCAGCTTCGGCTCGACCCTCGACAGCAATCTGGGCGACCGGCCGTTGGGACCGCGGGCAGAGCAGGCGGTCTCCGAGGCGAAGAAGCAGCCGCTGGCGGTTCCCGCCGCCAGGCGCTTACCGCCGGCATCCGCGGATCGGGTCCGGACTGCCTCCACCGACGCCTCGACCTCCGCCTTCCACCTCGGCGCCCTGATCGCCGGCCTACTGATGATCACCGGCGGCGTTGTTGCCGGCTTCGGGATAGAAAACCCGCGACGCCGGATTGAGGCGGTAGCGAGTCGCGGCACCGCCTCCGCTGGCGAGTGCGGCCACGGCGCCAACGCCGACTGCGTTCAGCCAGAACAGGCGCCCACGGTCGAAGTGGGTTGAGCGCCAGGGACGGGGTGCCTCTCGAACGGGCGGATACTCAAAGCGCCGCCCTAATTAGGGC
>JBAREU010000071.1:0-2818 GCA_049796515.1 Solirubrobacterales bacterium | reverse complement strand
AGCTGGCCCGGCGCGCGCAGGACGTGTGCGGCGGCGCGTGGCGAGCGCACCGAGAAGGTCGGCCCGTCGCCGTCGGTGGAGGGCAGCCGCGTCCCGTCCCAGAACTCGACCGTGAACGGACGCTCGGGGATGCGCGCTTCGATCTCGTGGCGCAGCGTGGCCGTGCTGGCGAAGGCCATGGTCAAAATCTATCGACGCCAGGGTCCAGCCGCCAGGATTAGGTTTGCCGAAAACGGGAACCGTATGATGGCCAGGTCACATGGAAGGCGCGGGACCACTCCCATCCGATATCCAGCCGGTCGCGAACGAGACGCGCGACAGGATCATCACCGGCCTGGTCACGCTCGTTCCCTTCATCGCACTCGGCCTCGCCGGCTGGCAGGTCTGGGGCAGCGCGCTGCACTGGAGCGATGTCTTCCTCCTCGTCGGCATGTACGTGCTGACCGGGCTGGGGATCACGGTCGGCTTCCACCGCCACCTCACCCACCGCAGCTTCAAGGCGAAGCGCTGGCTCCATGGGCTGCTGGCGATCCTCGGCTCGGCGGCGATCGAGGGGCCGGTGATCTCCTGGGTCGCCGACCACCGCAAGCACCATGCCTTCTCCGACGAAGAGGGCGACCCCCACAGCCCCCATGTCGATCACGGCCACGGCTGGAGCGGCGCCATGCGTGGCCTCTTCCACGCCCACATGGGCTGGCTCTTCATCCACACCCAGCGTGGTAACAAGGAACGCTTCGCGCCCGACCTGCTCGAGGATCCCGTGATCAACTGGATCGACCGCACCTTCATCTACTGGGCGATCCTTGGTCTCCTCCTCCCCTTCGCGCTCGGTTGGCTGATCGGCGGCACCCTCTTCGCCGCAGTCACCGGTCTGCTCTGGGGCGGCTTGGTCCGGGTCTTCGTCTTGCACCACTTCACCTACAGCATCAACTCGCTCTGCCACGTCTTCGGCAACCGCGACTTCGAGACGGCGGACGAGTCGCGCAACCTGGCGCTGATCGCGATCCCAACCCTGGGCGAGGCCTGGCACAACAACCACCACGCCTTCCCGACCTCCGCCGTCCACGGCCTCGGCCGTTGGCAGGTCGACCTCTCGGCGGTCGTCATCGATGTGCTCGAGAAGATGGGGCTCGTGTGGGACGTGGTTCGCGTCCCGCCCGAACGGCTCGAGGCCAAGGCGATTTAGAGCCGCTCTCCTAGGGCGCGGCTTCCGATTCGTACCAGTCGATCCACGAATTGCAGGCGGCGCTGAGTGGCACGATGCGACGCTCGCCGGCGCGAACGGCGACCAGGTCGCCGATGTGGGCTGCGTCGTCGTAGCCGCTGAGCTCCTGCAGGAAGTTGGGCTCGGCCGCGGTCACGTTGAAGCGCACTTCGCCGCCGCGGCTGGTGTAAACGCCCGCCGGCCAGAACTGGCCGTTGTTGGCCAGGCTGATCGTGTTGGGGCGTTGGCCGTCGAGGGCGGGCTCCAGCTCCCCTCGGAAGCCGGGCGCGGTCAGGGTCAGCTCGAAGGGGGAGAAGTACTGCAGCGAGAGCCGCCAACGGCCTCGTGGCAGCGCGAGCGTCTGCGCGGTGTGCTCGCCGGTCGTTAGCTCGCCCCCGGCGCTCCAGCGGGCTTTGGGGCCGATGGCCACTGCCGGGAAGAGCGAGGCACGGCCCTCGTTTGCGAGGAGGATGCGGATCTCCGGCGCGGCGCAGCCTGCCCAGGCGCCGGCGTCGGTCCCCTCGAGCAGCACGTGGCGGTCCTCGGGGGGCTCGGCGGTCCGCTTCCACAGGAGGAAGGAGGGGGTCGCGGCGATGCGCCTGAAGCCCTGCGGCGCCTCGCTGTTCCAGGCGGCCCGGCCGGTGATCACGTAGGGGAAGCGGTCGAGCGTGCCGCGCGAGAAGGAGTCGAAGTCGATCGGGCTGTAGGCGTCGCCGGTGTCGAAGGGCTTCTCCGCGTTCTCGGCGACGGCTTCGTCGGGGAACTCGACCAGCGGCACGTGCGTGTCGGCGCCCATCAGCTCGTAGGCGGCGTAGCGGTCCTGGCCGGCGTAGAGGACCGGTTCCCCCAGCAGGGTGGGCAGGAAGGCACGCAGCTCTGCCCCGTGGCCAGGCGGGCCAACCGGCGCGTTGCGCAGCGCCAGGAAGCTGGAGTAGACCGCCCCGCCGACGAACACGACCGCCAGCGCCGACCAGGCGAGCCGCCGGGTTGGCATCCAGCCGAACTCGGCGACGAGGGGGCGGATCGCGACGAGCATCGCCAGCGGGGCGGCGATCATCAGCGCCTTGGCCTGCGAGTAGTCGCCGCTGGTTGGCAGCGCTGCGAGGTAGAGGATCGCGCAGGCGGTGAGGCCGAGCGGTACGGCCAGCTCGCGCCGCCGCACCCACCAGGTGGTGCCGGCGAGGAGGGCGAGGACGCCGATCGTCCCGGCGAGCCCGGTCAGGTGGGCGCCGCCGGGTGCGTCGAGCCGGTAGTCGGTCGCCGGCCAGACGCCGAGCGCCTCAACTGGTGAGACCGGCCCATAGGTGTTCGTCCCGGCGACTTTGCTGAAGCTGTCGACGAAGCCGAAGGGTCCGACGATCGTGGCGGCGATGCCCAGCGCCGCCAGCGCAAGGATCGTCAGCAGGGTCAGCGGCCGGAAAAGGAAGCGCAGCAACGCCCGTGGCGCCAATGCCCGCCGCACCTCGGGCAGGGTGAGACTCCAGAGCGTCGCCGTCGCGACTGGCCAGGCGAGCCCGGCGAAGCTGTAGGAGAAGAAGATCCCCCCGGCCAGCGCCAGCCAGGGTAGCGCCAGCCGCACCATCCCTGACGTGCCGTCGCTGAGGGGTCCATATG
>JBAREU010000070.1:0-5316 GCA_049796515.1 Solirubrobacterales bacterium | reverse complement strand
CCCTTGACGTTGAAGCTGAATCGCCCCGGCTTGTAGCCGCGGGCCCGCGCCTCGCGGGTGCCGGCGAAGAGCTGGCGGATGTGGTCGAAGAGGCCGGTGTACGTCGCCGGGTTGGAGCGCGGTGTGCGCCCGATCGGCGACTGGTCGATGTTGATGATCTTGTCGACCAGCTCGATGCCGTCGATCCGATCGTGGGTCCCGGGCCGCAGCCGGGCACGGTGCAGCCGGTTGGAGACGGCGCGGTAGAGGATCTCGTTCACCAAGGTGGACTTGCCCGATCCGGACACCCCCGTGACGGCCGTGAACGTGCCGACCGGGAAGGCGGCGTCGACGTTCTTGAGATTGTGCTGGCGGGCTCCGTGGACGACGATCTCCCCGTCTGCCGTGCGCCGCTCGGCGGGGACCTCGATCGCGCGCTCGCCCGCCAGGAACTGGCCGGTCAGGGAGGCCGGCTGCTCGAGGATCTCCGCCGGGGTGCCCTCGGCGACCACCTCTCCCCCGTGCTCGCCGGCGCCCGGGCCCATGTCGATCACGTGATCGGCCGACCGGATCGTGCCCTCGTCGTGCTCGACCACGATCACCGTGTTGCCGAGGTCGCGCAGCCGGTCAAGCGTGCCGATCAGCTTCTCGTTGTCGCGCTGGTGCAGGCCGATCGAGGGCTCGTCGAGCACGTACATCACGCCGACCAGGCTGGAGCCGATCTGGGTCGCGAGCCGGATCCGCTGCGCCTCGCCGCCGGAGAGCGAACGGGCCGAGCGGCCCAGCGAGAGGTAGCCGATGCCGACGTTCTCGAGGAAGGCGAGCCGTTCGGAGATCTCACGCACAATCAGCCGCGCGATCGCCCGCTCGGTCTCGGTCAGCTCGAGCGCCTGGATCCACTCGCTCGCCGCCCGCGCCGAGAGCTCGGTGTACTCGGCGATGCTGAGGCCGCCAACCGTGACCGCGAGGCTCTCCGGCCGCAATCGCGCCCCCTTGCAGTCCGGGCAGGGCTGCTCTGCCATGTAGCTCTCGATCCGCTCGCGGTTGGTCTCCGAGTCGGTCTCTTCGTAGCGCCGCTGCAACTGGTTGACGATTCCCTCGAAACGAACCTTGTAAGAGCGGCGGCGACCGAAGCGGTTGGTGTAGGTGACCTGGTGGCGCTCGCCGCCGGTGCCGTAGAGGAAGACCTCTTTCTCGGACTTCTTCAGCTTCGACCAGGGCTTGTCGGCATCGACCCCGTAGTCGTCGGCGACCGCCGCGATCAGCCGACGCCAGTAGGCAGTGACGCCGCGGTTCCAGGGCTGCAGCGCACCCTCCGCCAGCGAGAGGGTCGGGTCGGGGACGACCAGCTCGGGATCGATGACACGCTGGAAGCCGAGCCCGTGGCAGCGCTCGCAGGCGCCATGCGGTGAGTTGAAGGAGAAGATCCGCGGCTCCAGCTCGGGGATCGAGGTGCCGCAGTTGAGGCAGGCGAACTGCTCCGAGAAGAGCATCGTCTCCTCGGCGTCGCCGACGATCTCGACTTCGACCAGACCGGCGGCGAGGCCGGCGGCGGCATCGACCGACTCGGAGAGGCGGCGGCGTAGGTCCGACTTCATCACGAGCCGGTCGACGACCACCGCGACGTCGTGTTTGTACTTCTTGTCGAGGACTATCTCCTCGTCGAGACGGCGCAGCTCGCCGTTGACCTTGACCCGCGAATAGCCCTCGAGCCGCATCTGCTCAAGCAGCTTCCCGTACTCGCCTTTGCGCCCCCTTACGACCGGCGCCATCACCATGAACTTCGTCCCCTCGGCGAGGGTCATCAGCCGGTCGACGATCTGCTCCTGGGTCTGGCCGGTGATCTCCTCGCCACAGGTGGGGCAGTGCGGGGTCCCGATCCGCGCCCAAAGCAGGCGCAGGTAGTCATAAATCTCGGTTACGGTCCCCACGGTCGAGCGCGGGTTGCGCGAGGTCGTCTTCTGGTCGATCGAGATCGCCGGCGAGAGCCCCTCGATTGAGTCGACGTCAGGCTTCTCCATCAGGCCGAGGAACTGACGCGCATACGCAGAGAGGGACTCGACGTAGCGCCGCTGACCCTCGGCGTAGATCGTGTCGAAGGCGAGGCTCGACTTGCCCGAGCCCGAGAGCCCGGTGATCACGATCAGCGCGTCGCGGGGCAGCTCGACGTCGATGTCCTTCAGGTTGTGCTCACGCGCACCCGAGATGACGATCCGCTCAGAAGCAGCCACTACCGAGCGATTCTACGCAGACGAACAGACGTTCCCCTTGGCGCTGGGATCAGTCCCCAGCTCCCTGACGCCGCGATGCCATCCAGTCGGCTCGCTCGGGCATTCTTTGCCTTATCGTTGTCAAATCGGCCAAATAAGGAGGCGGATCTCCGTTCGCCGTCAGGAGACGGGCTACATTCCGCCCTCGGTCGGTCAGGCGAAAGACTTTCGGCCCTTGATCCGGCTGCCGCTCGGGGGGATATGGCTCCACGAATCCATGCTCTAGAAGATTTCCGGGAGCAAACAGCCAAGGATCGAATGGTGACCCTGGTCGTCGGGCGATGATCTCGTCATCACCAAAACGCTTGAGCTGGTCTTGATCATTAGGCGAGAGCGCCGTTAGCTGCTGCATCAGTTCGGGGGCCTCCTCCTGGGAGGGAAAGGATTCGAGCGTTTGCACATATCGTTCGTCCTCAAGGACCGGTCTCCGCTCTGGCAGGCGAGATACCCAAGAGAGTGCATCGCTCTGCCCTTCATGCGGCGATGCATTTGCCGGGTCCAGTAGCTGTGGCAAAACATGTGCAAGCCCCCCACCGTCCGAGGCATTTTTCGAGATCAAGGCACTCAAGAGCTTCTCGTTGATGGTCCTCACATCTGCTTGAGTACCCTCAGCCTTCTCGCGGATCTCTGCCAGTACGGTCTGCATGGATCCATATAGCTCCTCGTTTCGGCGGCCCTGCTCACTCGCCAAATTCTGTTGAGCAATGAAGACGATCAACTGGACACTGAAAGCCAGAATCGCCAACGCAAGCGCAACCGTTGACAAGGCGTCGTTGTCGTCGACAGCCGTCACGACGACGAGCACACCAAGACACGTAAAGCCAAAGACAACAGAGACGATCGAGACCGCCCTGAGCGGCAAGATTAAATGACTCCATCGCGACGGCGTGGGTTCCTCCATTGGACCGGATCGCGACCTTACACGTCTCCAGAGAAGTACGTTTCTATGCCCGACCCGAGCGCTTCGGACGCTGTCGTATGCACTACCGGCCGATGCTCTGCTGGTACAGGGTGAAGCCGATGCCCGAGCAGACGGCGGCGATGATCCAGAAGCGGAGCATGATCTTCGTCTCCGACCAGGCCATCATCTCGAAGTGGTGGTGCAGAGGCGCCATCAAGAGGACGCGGCGGCGGAAGGTCTTGAAGGCGAAGACCTGGGCCGCGACCGAGAGCGCCTCGATGACGAAGATGCCGCCGATGATGATCAGCAGCACCTCGGTTTGAGTCATCACGGCGAGGGCGCCGATCGCGCCGCCGAGGCCGAGCGAGCCGGTGTCGCCCATGAAGATCGAGGCGGGAAAGGCGTTGAACCAGAGGAACCCGACGCAGGCGCCGACCAGACAGGCAGAGAGCAGCGCCAGGTTCTGCTGCTCGTTGGTGACAAAGCAGATCGCCGTGTAGGCGAGCAGGACGATCGCGCAGGAACCGGCGGCGAGGCCGTCGAGGCCGTCGGTGAGGTTGACGCCGTTGGAAGTGCCGGCGATGACGAGGAAGACGAGGACGAAATAGAGCACCGGGCCGAGGTCGAGGCTGGCGTCGCCGATGCGGAAGAAGAGGGTCGGCTCGAGACCGACCTCGTGGCGCGCGACCCACCAGAGGACGAGGGCCAGTCCGAGCTGGCCGACCAGCTTCCAGCGCGCCGAGAGGCCGAGCGAGCGGCGTTTGACGATCTTGGTGAAGTCGTCGGCAAAGCCGAGCGCGGCGCAGCCGAGGGCAACGCCGAAGACGGCGAGGCTCTGAGCGTCGCGGTCGGAGAGAACGAGGAAAGGCACGCAGATCGCGGCGAAGACGATCAGGCCGCCCATCGTCGGCGTGCCGGCCTTGGCGTGGTGCTCCTGCGGCCCGTCCTCACGAATGTGCTGGCCGAACTCCTTGACCCGCAGGTACTCGATGAACTTGGGGCCGAGGAAGATGCAGATCAGCATCGCCGCCATGCCGGCGATCAGCACCTCACCCATCAGATCAGCTCCGCCAGGGCCTCGGCTACGGCCTCAAGCCCGGCCGAGCGCGAGCCCTTGACCAGGATCGTGTCCCCCGGCTCAAGCTGGGCGGCGAGCAGCTCGGCCGCCTCGGCCGGGTCGCCGACCAGCTCGTCGGGGTCGTACTCACGGGCGGGAGGGCCGACCCCGATCAGCAGGTCGATTCCCTCGCCGCGAGCGTGCGCGCCCACCTCGCGGTGGTAGTCCGGAGCGCCGGCGCCCAGCTCGGCCATCTCACCCAGCACGGCGATGCGGCGCGTGCCTTCGATCGAGGCGAGGTGATCGAGCGCGGCGCGCATCGAGACCGGGTTGGCGTTGTAGCAGTCGTTCACCAGGACGATCCCGTCACCTAGCTCGAGGCGCTCGCCCCGGAAGCGGGAGAAGCCTATGTTCGCAGCGCGATCGGCCATCTCCTCCAGCGAGCTCCCCAAAGCAACGGCGGCGCCGATCGCGGCGAGGGCATTGGTCAGGTTGTGACTCTCGGCGAAGGGGAAGTGGAAGCGGGCGCGACCGGCCGGAGTGGCGATCAGGGCCTCGGTCACGCCCTCCTCGACCCGCTGCTCGATGGCCTCCACGTCGCCCCCCGGGCCAAAGCGAAGAAGGTTGGGGGCATCGCCGAGATGGGGCTCGAGCTCCCCCGCCGCCACCGGGACGACAGCGGTGCCGTCAGCGGGCAATGCCGCCAGCACCTCTGCCTTTGCCGCCGCGATCGCCTCGACCGAGCCGAGCAGCTCGACGTGGACCGGCCCGACGTTGGTGATCACCGCCACCTGCGGCTCAGCGATCGCCGCCAGCTCGGCGATCTGACCTGGTCCGCGCATCGCCATCTCCAGGACCAGCAGCTCGGTGTCCGCGGGCGCTTCGAGCACGGTCAGCGGCAGGCCGATCTCGGTGTTGAGGTTCTCGCGGTTGGCATGCACCCGGCCCGGCAGCAGAGCCCGCGCGATGTCCTTGACCGAGGTCTTGCCGACCGAGCCGGTGACGCCGATGAGGGGGACGCCGAGCTCGCGGCGCCAGGTTCGTGCCAGGTCCTGCAGGGCGCCGAGCGGGTCGGCGACGGCGAAGCCCCAGGCGCCGTCGAGAGTGCC
>JBAREU010000069.1:0-12071 GCA_049796515.1 Solirubrobacterales bacterium | reverse complement strand
GCCCATCTCTGCGGCGCACAACGGGTCGGCGTCATCGGCGGCGGCAACTCGGCGGCCCAGGCCGCCGTCTGGCTGGCGCGGGGCGGGGCGCTCGTCACCCTTCTCCATCGCCGCGCCGACCTCGGCGAGACGATGTCCCACTACCTGATCGAGGAGCTCGAGCGTTACGGGGTCGCCGTCCGCGACCGCAGCGAAGTCGCCGCCCTGCACGGCGAGGAGGGGCACCTCGATGCGGTGACCCTCGCCGACGGGACGGAGCTGGCGCTCTCGTTCCTCTTCCTTTTCCTCGGCGCTTCCCCCTGCACCGAGTGGCTCGGTGACGTGGTCGCACGCGACGCCAACGGATTCATCCTCACCGGCTCCGAAGCGGGAGCGGATGGACTGCTCGAGACCAGTGTGCCGGGCGTCTACGCCGCCGGCGACGTGCGCGCCGGGTCGATCAAGCGCTGCGCGACCGCCGTCGGCGAGGGCGCCACGATCGTTCGTTTCGTCCACGAGCGCCTGTCATCCGCCGACACCCCAGTCAGCTGAGACTTCGAAAGGTTGTCAAGGGCGAGCGCTCCACGGTCAGCAGCGGAGGAGCGCGACTGGAGCGCCGAGCGGGGTACTCTGGCCTCCGCATGGTCGAACGCTCGATGGCGAGGAGCCGCCAGTCATGGTGAGCGCCGAGGAAATCGGTGCGGTCGCCGTCTTTGCCGCTCTCACCACCGCCGAGCAAGAGCGGCTTTCCCGTGCGGCGGCGGATCTCAGCCTCATCCCGGGCGAGTACGCGGCCCACGAGGAGGACGAGCGTGCGATCTTCGCCGTGCTCGAGGGTCGCATCGAGGCGGTCAAGACGGTCGACGGTGTCGAGCGCGTCGTCGGCGAGCGTCACCCGGGGGACGTCTTCGGCGAGGTGCCGATCGTGCTCGGCACCGTGTTTCCCGTCGGCTTTCGCGCAGCGGAGAGGTCGCGCGTGATGCGAATCGAGGCTCACGACTACCACGCCGTCGCGGCCGTGGTGCCAGACGTCGCAAAGGAGATCGGCAGGCTCGCGGCCCACAGGATGGGCGGCTCGCACGGCTTGGAGGCCCTCGCCGCCGATCCACCGCCGCCCCGCGCGATCGTGGTCGGGCATCGCTGGGATGCGTCCTGCGCCGAGCTGCGGCGCTTCCTGGACCGCAATCAGATCACCTTCACGTGGCTCACGCCCGAGACCCCCGACGCGGCAGACCAGTGGGGTGGCTCCCTACCGGCCGAGGAGGACTGGCCGGCGATACGGGTCATCGACGGCAAGACCGCGGTCAACCCCCACCTGCGCAGGGTGGCCGAGCTGCTCGGCGTCAACACCGAGCCTGGCGCCGCGGAGTACGACGCGGTGATCGTCGGTGCCGGGCCGGCGGGACTGGCCGCCGCCGTATACGGCGCGTCGGAGGGCCTGCGCACGATCGTGGTCGAGCGGGAGGCACCGGGCGGCCAGGCCGGTACCTCCTCCCGGATCGAGAACTACCTCGGTTTCCCGTCGGGAGTCTCCGGAGAAGAGCTGGCCAGCCGCGCACTGAGGCAGGCGCGGAGGCTCGGTGCCGAGATCCTCGTCACCCGTTCGATCACGCGAATAGACGCGGCGAACCGTGAGCTGCACCTCGATGCCGGCGACGTCCTCCGCGCGCGGACGATCATCCTCGCCTGCGGAGTCACCTGGCGGCGCCTCCCGATAGATGGGTTCGATCGCCTGGCCGGGAAGGGCATCTCGTACGGGGCGGCGCGCAGCGAAGCCTCGAACACGCACGGCCTCGACGTGCACATCGTCGGTGCGGGCAACTCGGCCGGGCAGGCCGCCCTGTTCTTCTCCACCCACGCGAAGAGCGTCACCATCCTCTGCCGGGGCGACAGGCTCGAGAAGAGCATGTCGCGCTATCTCATCGACCAACTCGCCACTCGCTCGAACATCGACGTGATGTTCGGAACCGAGGTGGCGGCGGTGCACGGGGTCGACTCGCTCGAGGCAATCGACGTTCGCAGCTCGGCGACGGGGAAGACGTCCCAGGTCGAGTCGGGCGGGCTGTTCCTCTTCATCGGAGCGAACGCGGAAACGGCGTGGCTTCCGCCCGAGATCGCACTCGACCGCCACGGCTACGTGCTCACTGGCTCCGACATGCGTTCGGCGGAACGCTGGACGCTCGACCGCGACCCCTACCTCCTGGAGACGAGCGTCCCCGGCATCTTCGCCTGCGGCGACGTCCGCTTCGGTCCGGTGAAGCGCGTCGCCGCCGCCGTCGGCGAGGGCAGCATGGCCATCGCCTTCGTGCACCAGTACCTCAAGGAGCTGGAGCTCGCCGAGGATCCGCATCGGACCGCCGAGCAGGCGGCATCGCCCAGGGAGCCTATGGCTGGATGACGTTGCCCGGGTCGGGTTTGCGATCGGCCGGCGCTTGGCTGTAGTCGCCGAAGCGGCCGTCGCGCTGGGCGACGGCCGAGGGGACGCCGTGCTCGGCGGCGTGGTCGATGAAGGCGTGGGCATCGGGGATATTGCGCATGATCCCGTCGAGGATCGGCCCGAGAGTCTGGGTCGAGGCCAGGCCCATGTTCTCGTAGGCCTGGTTGACCATCAGCTTCTGCGCGGCGAGCTGGGCTGCCGGCAGGGCAGCCAGCTCCTCGGCGCGCTCGCGCACGCGGGCCTCCAGTTGCTCGAATGGGACGGCCTCGTTGATCAGCTCGACCTCGGCGGCTTCGCGGCCCGACAGCGGGCGACCGGTGAGGGCGTGGTGCTTGGCGCGGGCCAGACCGAGGCGGTAGATCCACATCCCCGACAGGTAGGCCCCCCAGACACGGGAGTAGGGCGTCCCAATCTGGGCGTCCTCGCTGGCGACGATCAGGTCAGCGCACAGCGCGTAGTCGCTACCGCCGCCGACGCACCAGCCGTGGACCTGGGCGATGACGGGCTTGGGCGAGCGCCAGATGCTCATGAACTTGTGGTGAGGTGAGGTCGCGTGCGCGGTGACGAGGGTCATGTCTTTTCCGGGATCCCACCGGCCGTCCGTGTTGAACCACTCCTCCCCGTACTCGAACCCCCCGCCGAAGTCGTAGCCAGCGCAGAAAGCCCGGCCGGCGCCGCGCAGGACGATGACCTTGACCTCCGCGTCCCAAACGGCCGCGTTTACCGCGTGCTCGACCTCGCCTGGCATCTGCGGGACGATCGTGTTGAGTGCCTCCGGGCGGTTGAGGGTGATCGTCGCAATGGGACCGTCGGTGTCGTACAGGATCGTCTCGTAGGTCATCAACAGCTCCTCGGTCGGTGTGAGCAAATGGACGGTCAGCTCCGTTCGGCAAACACTGCTGCCGGGTCGGGATAGGCGAACGTGCTCAGTCCCAACCAGTCGGGGACACTGCGCACGAGGTGCTCCGGCCCGGTGATCCGCACCTGCCCTGAGCGCATCGCCGCACCAAGTTCGAGCTGCCCCACCCAGACCTCGGCCATCGCCCGCGCCTCGGCGTCGACCTGCAGGTCGATCGAGAAGCCCGGGTCCGAGAAGCAGACGTCGGTCCCCGAGCTCTGCGCCACCAGCCACCAGGCTCGCTTGTCGTCCTCGACGTCGCGATAGCGGAAGAAGGTCACGACCCGATCCGCCGGCAACCGATCGAGGAGAAGGCTCCTCCCCATGTCCCACATCAGCAGCGCGGGGTCGGCCTCCTGGGCGGTTATCTCCCGCTTTAGGTGGTCCCGGCTCCAGGTCCCGAGCGAGACGACGATTGGCCCGAGCGCCTCGCCGGCGGGAGTCATTCGGTATTCGTGCCCGCGCTCGCCACTCAACGGGTGCCTGGTGATCAGCCCCGAACGCTCCAGCTCCCGCAGGCGTTTGCTGAGGAGAGACGAGGACATACGGGGGACGCCACGCTGGATCTCGTTGAAGCGCGTGCTTCCCATCAGCAACTCGCGGACGACGAGCAGCGTCCAGCGCTCGGTCAGTACCTCTGCCGCCTGTGCAACCGGGCAGAACTGTCCGTAGCTCTCTGGCATGAGCCTCGCTCCGAGTGTACGTGCCCAACTGCAGATTTTGAAGTTGAATCCTCCGCCAACTCGGCGTAGACCGTCTTTAACAGCACACGCGAGCAGAAGGAGATCCAGTGAACGACGTTGCGGAGCAGACGAAGAATGCGGACAACGAGCTCAAGGCCCGCCACCGGTCGATGTGGGCGTCTGGCGACTACCCCTCAATGGTCGAGACCTTCCTACTGCCGCTCGGGCCACGCCTCGTCGAGGCAGCCGAGATCGGTCCCGGGATGCGCGTCCTCGACGTCGCCTCCGGGACCGGCAACGCGGCGATCCCGGCGGCCGCCCGTGGGGCGACCGTCATCGCCAGCGACCTGACGCCGGAGCTGTTCGAGGCCGGCCGCGCCCGCGCCGAAGCCGAAGGGGTGGAGCTCGAATGGGCTGAGGCCGACGCCGAGAATCTGCCGTTCGCGGACGCCAGCTTCGATGCCGTCATCTCCTCGATCGGGGTGATGTTCGCGCCCCACCACCAGGCGGCTGCCGACGAGCTCGTGCGAGTCTGCCGCCCGGGCGGCACGATCGGACTGCTGAGCTGGACGCCGGAGGGGATGCTCGGCGCCCTCTTCCGCACGATGGGCCCCTTCATGCCGGCGCCGCCACCGGGAGCGCAGCCGCCCCCGCTGTGGGGCAGCGAGGAGCACCTGCGGGAGCTGTTCGGTGAGCGGGTTGAGCTCGAGACGCTGGAGCGGGAGGTGCTCGAGATCACGGCCTTCAAGCATCCGGACGACTACGGCGAGCACTTCAAGCAGCGCTACGGGCCGACGATCGCGGCGCGGGCGAACGCGCAGCGAGAGGGTCGCGAGCAGGAGTTCGACGAAGCGCTAAGCAGCTTCTGCGAGGAGTGGAACCTGGGCAGCGCCGAGGACGCCCGCTTCGAGAAGGAGTACCTGCTCGCGGTCGGACGAAAGCAATCGTGAGCACCGCGGGGCGGCGAGCTACGACGCGGCCGTGCGAACCGGGCGACCCTAGCCGAGCAGCTTGGCCTTCTGGGCGGCGAACTCCTCCTCGGTGAGGATCCCCTGGCTTTTGAGCTCGCCCAGCTCCTTGAGCTGATCGATCGTCGAGTCCGCGGCGGGGGCTGCCGGAGCCGCCGCTGGCGCAGCCTGTGGCTGTTGAGGTGCTTCCTGTGCGGCCCAGCGCTCGCCCTGGCGTTTGGAGACGCGGTTGCTCACCGCCGTGGCGGTTCCGGCAATGGCGGCGGTCCGTGCGACCCCTCTGAGTAGTCCCGGCATGGCAATTCTCCTTTGCTCAGGCCTCGTCCGCCGCGTCCAGGGCGGCGAGCATGGCTTGGATTGGTATGCGTCCCGTGGCGACCAGCTGGCCACCTGAGCGACGCAGAGCGGAGGCCAAGGGGGCCGCCCAGCGGTTCTCGTAGACGAGCAGCGCCGCTGAGGTGCCGGGTTCGAGTGCGCTTCCGGCCTCGTCGGCGTCCTCGTCCGAGAGCAGCCCCGACGAGGCGCCCTCGAAGTCAGCGAATGCCTCGACCTCGTCACCCAAGTCGGAGATCTCCAGCCTGGTAAGGGAACCGTCCTCGGCCTTGTGCAAGAAGACGAGGTCGAGGATCCGAATCACGCCGCGATCGACCAAGTCGAGTAGATGCGGCGCTGCCTCCCCGGTCGGCTGGCGCCCAGGCCACTCGATCAACAAGTAGTCGATGGGACCCATTTCGTTGAACTCCTCAACGTTCAAGCTCCGCTCCTCTCGTCGTGACTTCAAGTGATCCGCCCAGCGACCGTACGCCCCTGAGGCTACCCAACATCGTCTGAACAGGGTGATGCCGACTCGAAGGCAGCTAGAGCTGCTTCAGCCGGGTCTTTTCGACTCGTGCCAGCTTCCGTTTCAGCCGCTGGAACTGCGCCTCCTCGCGCTCGGAGCGTTCGTAGCCCTCGTAGGCGAGGTTGGTTTCCTCCTTCGGATCGGCCTTGAGGTCGTACATCTCCCATTGGGGCGGCACCGGGTTTTTTTTCTTGACGTCGTAGTAGCGAGCCAGCTTCCAGCGTCCTTCGCGGATGCCGACGATGTGGTTCGGAGGTTTCGGGTAGGGCGGTTTGGCCTGCCCCGACTGGAAGTCGTCATAGGTGAAGACGACGTAGTCCTGGACCGGCTTCGCCGTCTTCGGCCGCAGGACTAGCCGCGAGTAGTCCACCCCCTGCCAGTTGACGCGGGCCGGTTTCGGTGCCTTCGCGAGGCTGGCCAGGGTAGGTAGAAAGTCGACGTGGGAGACCAACGCGTCGGTGCTCAATGGGGTCGGGAACAGCCTCGGGTTGGAGTAGACGAGCGGGACCCGCGTCGCCTCCTCGTAGAAGTTGAAGTTCTTCTGCCGCATGCCACCGTGGGTCAGGCCCATCTCGCCATGGTCGGCGGTGCGCACGATCAGAGTGTCGTCGTACAGGCCGGCCTCTTCGAGTTTGTTGAGGACGTTGACGATGTAGTTGTCGGAGGAGCGCATCAGGTTGCCGTAGTAGTTCAGGTAGGCGCGCTTTTCCTTTTCGGTCCGCGGCTTGCCGGTGAGGTTGAAGATCTTCAGGAACTGTTCCTGGACCGAGGGCTTAGTCGAGAGGTCTTCTTCGTTGGTCGCCGGCACACCGATGTCGCCCTGGATCCAGGAGTTGTCGTAGCCGGCTTCTTCGAAGGTCTTGCTCGGGTAGAAGAGGACGTCGTGCGGGTTGACCAGCGAGATCACCAAGAAGAAAGGCTGCTGTTTGGCGGCAGCCGAGCTCAGGTACTGCATCACTCCCTCGGCCCCTGACTCCGGTGAGCCGGTCGATTCCATGAAGCGCCCGTCGTTGTCCACAAAGCCGCCGCCGGCCTCGGGGACGCTCTGGTTGGCGCCCGCGTCAGGCGGGTTCCAGCGCGTGAAGCCGTAGCGCTCGAGGTCGGAGGGTTGCGCATTTTCTTTCTGCGCCGGCTTCGAGCAGTGCCACTTGCCCTTGTAGATGACGTTGTAGCCCGCCGCCCGCATCACCGTGGCCAGGTTCGGCATCTCCGGCGGCCGCGGCAGTTCCACTTGGTACGGGTATTCCGGGAAGGGCATGTCTTCCTCGAGCGTGTACTTGACCCCGTGCTGGGCGGGGAAGAAGCCGCTCATCAGGGTCGAGCGCGCCGGAGAGCACATGCAGGCATTGGTGAAAGCACGTTCGAAGCTGATCCCGTGCTGGCGCAGCCGCCGCATTCCCGGCAGGTTCTGGCGCAGCCAGTTGGGCGGGAAGTGCTGGATCGCTCGCTCCTGATCGGTGAGGATGAGGACGATGTTCATCCCGGCGACGTCCCGCCTGTCGCCTTTGGCGCCGAGTGCCTGCTCGACGCCGACACCCTGAGCAAGCAGCGCCGCGGCGGCAGCGCTGGCACCACTGCCGAGCAGCTGTTTGCGGGTCAGCCCGCCCTGGTGTTGCTCGCGCGAGCCCCCGTCCGATTGACTCATCTATTCCTCCTGAAGATGTCGACCGCGTCGCTTTCGAACGAGGTCGAGTAGAGATAGCGGCCGTCGGGGCTGAGCGCGATTGAGCTGACGCCCTTCAGCGCTCGCGCCAGCGTGCAGCCGGGCACCGAGCGCGGCGCCAGGCAGCCGGCCGCGCCCGGCTTCTGCGCCAATGAGCCCGCCTTACCTCGGTTGAGGACAGCGATCGCGCCGGTCTTGAAGGCGGCGACATAGACGTTCCTCCCGTTGGGGGAAAACGCTAGGCCCTCCGGGGCGACGAGCGCGCGGCCGAAGGAGCAGCCGGCAGACCGCAGGTAGATCAGGCAGCCGCCGGTGCCTTCATTCTGGGTCAGCGTCCCACTCGGGGACGAGCGGCTGAAAGAGGTGACGCTGTTGCTGAACAGAGAGGTCGCGTAGACCCCATCGTCGTCGGGGCTGACCGCGACCGCGTTGGCGCCGCTCAGCTGCACGCCCAGGGTGCAGCCGGTGAGCGCGCTCTCGACGATACAGCCGCTGCCGTTGATCGCCTGGGTAATGGCACCGGTGCTGGCGTTGCGCGAGAGCGTGACCACCGCGTTCGAGAGCGCCGTAGCGGCGTAAACGCTGGCCCCGTCACCGCTGATCGCCAGCCCCTCAACCGATTTCAGGGCGATGCCGGTCGTGCAGCCCGCGGTCGCCTCGGCGATGCAGGCGGCGGTGCCGGCCAGCTGCGTCAGCGCCCCCGTCGCCGGGTTGCGAGTGAAAGCGGCGACCGAGTTGCCGAAGAACGAGCCGACGTAGACGTTGTTGCCGTCGGCGCTGACGACCACGACGTCCGGGGCGACCAAGGCCAGGCCGGCGGCGCAGCTGGGGATCGGCAGCCCGGAGATGCAGCCGGCGAGCGGCGGCGGCAGCTGCCGCAGCGCTCCGGTCTTCGGATTGCGGACGAAGGTCGAGACCGAGTTGCCCGCGCGCGAGGTCGCGTAGACGTTGCGGCCGTTGGGGCTGACCGCGACCGAGTTCGGTTCGTCCAGGCCGATCGCGACAGCGCAGCCGCCCGCGCCTTTGGCGGCGACGCAGCCCTTGGTCTTCTTCGCCTGCGCGAGGATGCCGGACTGGCGGTCGCGCGTGAAGATCGCAATCGCATCGCTCTTGGAGGAAGCGACGTAGATGTGCTTCCCGTCCGGGCTAACCGCGATCGCCCGCGAGCCCATGAACGGTCCGGGGCCGTCGAGCGCCCTTGCCTCGCCGCAGCTGCCGGCTTTCGAGGAGCGATCGACCAAGCAGCCACGCTTACCGGCGAGCTGGGTCAGCGTCCCCGGTTTCGGCTTCGCCTGCTTCGTCGCGGCGAAGGCGCCGGGGGCAAGCGCGGCAAGCAAGACGACCGCAACCACGAACGAACGCCCCCCAGTCGGACTCATGGCGGCAACCTATGCCGCCCGGCGGACACCTCCGCCGGGCGGCATAGGCTCAGTGTTTACCCAGCTTCAGCTCCCCCACCACACCAACGCGCAGCCCTAGCCACGGGTAGGTGGCGGTGAAGAAGGTGTTGTTCTGCGGCTGCAGGCCGACCGCCGAGAGCCAGAGCTGGTAGACGGGCGCGTTGGCGATACCGCCGTGCAACCGCCGCCAGACCCGTTTGCCTTTCGCCCCAAACGGGGGCGCAGTGATCGTGTCGGTCCACTCCACCGCGTTGCCCCCTTGGTCGAGAGTGCCCCAGGGTGAGAGGGTCCCCGCCTGGCCAACCGTGCCGAGACTGCCCGCGTAGTCCTGGTCGTACTTTTCGGCCGGGAAGCCAAACGGGTTGACGGTTTCACAGGCTGCGGCCGACTGGTTTGAAGGGCACCAGGTCGGCGCCGGCGTTTTCAGGGTGTGGTAGATCGCCAGCGGCTGGGACGAAGCGTTGGTCACATCGCCGGTCGCGGGATCGAGGGTCGCCTGCTTCGGCGCCGCGGCACCTTCGTCGCCGAAGTCGCCCGGGTTGG
This sequence comes from Solirubrobacterales bacterium, assembly GCA_049796515.1. Lineage (GTDB taxonomy): Bacteria > Actinomycetota > Thermoleophilia > Solirubrobacterales > 70-9 > VRUE01. Next base: position 2,659 of record JBAREU010000069.1, on the reverse strand, counting down.
TCGGGTACTGCCAATAGGAGTAGGTGCCCCCGCCCATCGGGTCGTAGTAAGCCGCCTTGATCCACTCGTCCTGGCTGGGCACGACGAAGCCGGACTTGTGCGAGCGGGTCGCCTTCCGTTTCTTCATGTCGTACATCCCCCGCTCGGTTTTGCGCGAGAGGCGCACGCGGTAGGTAACAAAGCTGTAAGACCCTTCGGTCCCGCTCTGCTTGGAGAGCAGCTTGCCGTTGTAGAGGGAGTTAACGAAGCGAGCCGAGCGCAAGAAGTTGGCGAACCCGTAGGGCTTGTCTAGCCAGTCCGGCGCCGCCGCCGAGTAGTGCCGCCCGGCGGGTGCGCCGGCGGAGAAGTTGATCTGGCCGAACCGGGGCCAGGCCGCCCCGCTCTCGGTTTCGCTGTAGAGCTTGCGGGTGTTGCGACCAGCCGGGTCGACGGTATTGAGGAACTTCACATACTGGCCAACCGTCACCTCAAGCTTGCTGAGCCCGAAGCCATAGCCGACCCCGCCAACCGACTGACAGACGGGAGCGCGCGGGCCTTTCGGCTGCGGCGCTTCGCTGCAGCTCCGATAGATCGCATCCGAGAACGGAACGATCCCGACCGCCGGATTGCCCGGCGCACCAACCTGCATCGCTTTGATGGTGAGGACAGAGGGCGCCGAGGCAGCAAACGCGCTCGCCGGAGCGGCGAGGGCGAGCAGTGCCAGAACAGTCAGCGCCGGCGCCACGCGCCCGCGGAAGGCGCCAAGCGCCGGGTGAGTATGCATTGGCCCCTCTTCGGACTCATGGATCGAACACCTTTAGAGAGGGCGGATGACCGCCCCCCGCCCCGCAACCAGGGACGATGTGCGAATGCCCCAACCCCACCGCCCGAGCAAACGCAAGGAGCGCGACAAGCATGGCTGGGTGATCTCTTTCGGCTGCAAGCCGACCGGCAAGCTCCGCCGCCTCAAGGTCGACACCGATCCGGCCCCGGACACTCGGCCAGTCGAAGTCCCCTGCGTCTGCGGCGGAACCCACCGCGTCACCGTCTCCCCCTACCGCCGCCGCCGCTCCACCGACGAGCCCTTCGACCTCGAGGTCGTCTCCCTGGACGAGCTCCGCTGACCGAGGCCCTACACGTAGCCCTAGGCGGTCTCTACCTCGCTAAGCCATGCCTTCGCGCTGGCGAGATCGGCTACACGAAAACTCCTCGCCTTGCCGGGCAGCAAGAAGGAAAGGGTCTTCAGGGCCGGCCGCAGCCAGTCCTCGTCACTCACCACGGCGACCCGATCGAACGACGTCGCGTGGCGTGCACGAAAACCGGCGCCGGCCTCGATCGCGTCCCCCTCCACCTCTTGGGCGCTTGGGCCGAGCAGGTAGAGAACCCGTAGCTTGCCGCCGCCCGCCAGCTCATCGCGGAGGACGGGCTCGACAACCTCCTCCCAATCGTCGTCCTCCACCTCTCCGTGGGCCTCGAATCCAACGGTCCCTGCCGGCATGTCTACGATCCGCTTGAGCATCTTCGTCCTCGCTTTCGGGGCACTCAGCCCAGCAATTTCGCCTTCGCCTGATCGAACTCCTCAGCCGAAAGCGCTCCTTTGTCTTTCAGCTCGGCGAGTTTGTGGAGTTCGTCTGCGGGAGAGCCAGCCTGGGCCTGCTCTCGAACGTAGCTGTCGAACTCCTTCTTGGCATCTACCTGGGCCTTGATCGTGCGGTCGCGCATCCCATCGCCGCGAACGATCAGATAGAGCAGCACCCCAAGGAACGGCAGGAAGACCAGGAAGAACACCCAAACGGCCTTCGCCACCCCCGACAGCTCGTGGTCGCGAAAGAGGTCCGAGATGACCGAGATGAGAATCCAGATCCAGGCGAAGAGCAGAAAGAACTCGAAGACGAGGAGGAGTCCTTCACCGAAGCTGATGTCTGCGAGCGGCACCGTCATCCCTCCTGCTCAGTCCAGTTGACGGTCAACTGGTAGATGATCACGACGTCGAGGACGATCATCAGGAACGCCCACAGCGGCGCTGCCGGGAACCAGACGATCTGCAGGATGGCGTTGATCGCCAGGAGGAAGATCCCCAGCACGCGAGCCACTTCATTGCCGACAATCAGACCGAGGCCCGTGAGCCCGACGACGGCACCGAGGATTAGCTGAACCCAGCCCCAGGTCGTGAGGTCGAAGATCAGGGCGCCGTGACCGCCAACCACGACGACTTCGTCGTTGAGGATCGCCGCCAGCCCCCAGATCGCATCCAGGCTGCCGAGGATCACCATCATCACCCCTGCGAACGCGATCCAGGTGGAGTTTTCACTCCCTACAGGTCGCCTCGAGCCCTGACCAGCCTCCATTGGAATCTCCTTCCTAAAGCGGTGCGGCTCCATTCCCGATTCCGAGCCGGCAGCCCAATAGCTGCTCACTAGATCACTCTAACCGCGCCTCGGGACAAGTAAAGGTTTCTGATCCGAAAACTGCCAGCGCCCTTGGTATCGGTGTTCGGATGCGCGAGGCTGTCGTCATGGCCGAATCGGCAGCACCTTTGCGAGGTGGTCCTGTGAGCAGCCGGCGGCTGGCGGCGATCGGGGCGCTGCTGCTTGGCTTTGTGGGCCTTGCGGTCGCGGTGGCCGAGGCCGTACAGGAGTTCCCGCGTGGCCTGATCGCGCTCGCCGGCGTGGTCATCGGG
>JBAREU010000068.1:0-1659 GCA_049796515.1 Solirubrobacterales bacterium | reverse complement strand
TCGTAGTACACCTCGACGTCGCCGAAGAACTCGTCTGTCTTCTTGTGGCCGTCCGGCATCGCGAGCGCGCCGAGCGTGAAGCCCGGGGTCGCCGTTTTTACGGAGACCCGGTGGCGGTAGAGGTAGTAGCCGGGCGCGATCTGCCAGTCGAGCCTCAGGCGATCGCCACCATCCGCACTGGCCCCGAAGACGAAGGCCTTGTCCACGTGGAGGAACTGGTCCTCGTTGGAGGCCGGTCCCAGCAAGCCCTGCGCGGCGGCGCTGCCTGAGATGGCGAGCGCAAAAGAGGCGAGCACCGTCTTGAATTTCGTCATAGCGGGCAAGAGGTTAGCCGCCTCCTGCCTGCTTGTCGCGACGGCCTGCCCGATTTCGCGCATCGGCGCTGCCCAGGGGATCGCCCACAGAGTGCAATATAGCCCTTGTATTTCAATCAGTTACCTTTCTTTATCACTCGGCGCTCGACAGTGCTTGAATTTGGAACTTTGGGCCCTATCATTAGCACCCGACCGGGGAGAGTGCTAACCGCCAGAGCGGACCCCTCCTGGGCACTAAACGTCGATTTTCCAAGGAGTGTTGAACCATGAAGATCCGTCCGCTTCATGATCGTGTGATCGTCAAGCGCGAAGATGAAGAGCGCAAATCACCCGGCGGCATCGTGATCCCCGACACCGCTGCCGAGAAGCCGATCCGCGGCAAGATCGTCGCAGTCGGCAAGGGCAAGATTCTGGAGAACGGGAGCGTCCGTCCGCTCGACCTCAAGGTCGGCGACAAGATCCTGTTCGGCAAATACGGCGGAACCGAAGTCAAGGTCGACGGCGACGAGCTCCTCGTGATGCGCGAGGAAGACGTCATGGCCGTGATCGAAAAGTAAGAGGACTAGTACACATGGCAGCCAAGGAAGTCAGATTTTCAGACGACGCGCGCACCCGCATGGTCCGCGGCGTCAACCTGCTCGCGAACGCCGTCAAGGCGACGCTCGGCCCGAAGGGCCGGAACGCCGTGCTCGAAAAGAGCTTCGGCGCGCCGACCATCACGAAAGATGGTGTGTCGGTCGCGAAGGAAATCGAACTGAAGGACAAGTTCGAGAACATGGGCGCGCAGATGGTCAAGGAAGTCGCCTCGTCGACCTCCGATGAAGCCGGCGACGGCACGACCACCGCGACCGTGCTCGCGCAGGCGATCATCCGCGAGGGCATGAAAGCTGTCGCGTCGGGCATCAACCCGATGGACGTCAAGCGCGGCGTCGACCTCGCAGTCATCGCGGCGGTCGAGGAGCTCAAGAAGCTCTCCAAGCCCTGCAAGGACTCGAAGGCCATTGCCCAGGTCGGCACGATCTCGGCGAACAGCGACGAGGCGATCGGCAAGAAGATCGCCGACGCGATGGAAAAGGTCGGCAAGGAAGGCGTGATCACGGTCGAGGAAGGCTCGGGTCTGCAGAATGAGCTCGACGTCGTCGAGGGCATGCAGTTCGACCGCGGCTACCTGTCGCCGTATTTCATCAACAACCAGCAGAACCAGACGAGCGAGCTCGAGAGCCCGTACATCCTGCTGTACGAGAAGAAGATCTCGAACGTGCGCGAAATGCTGCCGCTGCTCGAAGGCATCGCGAAGGCCGGCCGTCCGCTGCTGGTCATCGCCGAGGATGTCGAAGGCGAGGCG
>JBAREU010000067.1:0-3991 GCA_049796515.1 Solirubrobacterales bacterium | reverse complement strand
ACCCAGGACCTCGCCGCGGTCCACCGCGCCGTCTCGCAGATGAAGCGACGACTGGCGACGCTCGGCCACGAGCAGCGCGGGCGGCGCAAGGGCCGCACCGTCGACGTGCGGCGCACGATGCGCGCATCGCTGGAGACCGGCGGCGTGCCGATGCACCTGCGCTACCGGCCAAAGCGACCGCGCCGGCCGGAGATCTACGTGCTCTGCGACGTCTCGACCTCGGTCACCTCGGCCAGCGTCTTCTTCCTCTCCGTCCTACACGCCCTGCACGACTCGTTCCGCAAGCTGCGCAGCTTCGTCTTCATCGAGCGGATCTCGGAGGTGACCGAGATCTTCGAGCACGAGCGCGACTTCCGCGAGATCGCCCGCCGCGTCTCCAGCGAGGGCGGCGTCGCCGACGTCTCCGGCTACACCGACTACGGCCGCGTCTGGCTCGAGTTCCTGACCGAGATCTCCGATGACCTCGACCCACGCTCGACCGTGATCGTGCTCGGCGACGCTCGCACCAACGGCCGCGAGCCGCACGCCGAGGTCTTCGCCCAGGTTGCCGAGCGCGCCGGCCGCCTCTTCTGGCTCAACCCCGAGCCGAAGCTCTACTGGAACTACGGCGACTCGGTGATGGCCGCCTACGAGCGCCACTGCGACGGCGCCTTCGAGTGCTGGACCACCCGCCACCTGGAGAACTTCGTCAACGTCGTCGCCGGCGGCGTCCCAGCGGCTGACTGATCCCGTCAGTCGCCGCCTGGCTTGACGCCGACGAGGAGCGCCATCTCAAGCCACTTCCAGTGGCAGTCGACGTCGTCGAAGCCGAGCTCGCGCAACCAGCCGAGCTGCGTTTCGACGTCAAGCAGGCGGTCGGACGGATCCTCGTTCTCGATCGGTTCGTCGATCGCGGCGAAGAACGCCAGGTGCAGGCGATGGGTCGACGACGCCACGTGCTCGAAGTTGGCGAAGACGCCGCCGGGTTCGAGCAGATCGAACACCTCGCCGTAGAGCGAACGCTTGCGCTCGTGCTCGAGGTGGTGGATGGCAAACGACGAGGCGACGGCGTCGAAGCGCCCAAGCGCCGGCAACGGCTCGGCGAGGTCATGCTCGACGAGCTCGATCCGCTCCTCATCGGCGAAGCGCTCGCGTGCCGCCCCGAGCATCAACTGGGAGAAATCAAGGCCCACACCGACCATCTCCGGACGATCGGCCCGGAGAAGGGCGAGCAGGCGGCCGTCACCCGTCCCCAGGTCGAGAATCCGACGAGCATCGCGAGGCATGTGTTCGAGCAGGACGCCCTCCCCCTCCACGCGGTGCGGAAAGTCGTCCGCCCGACCGAGGTAGCGATGGACTTTCCCCTCGTCTGCGGTCCACTCCTCTCCAGCCATGCCCCTCATCTATCACGCTGGCGACGACGCCAGCGGATGCCGGGAGCCAAGCCGACGGACCTACGCCGGCGCGGGATCGGGGCGCTCGGCCTGCTCCTCTCGCTCCGCCGCGCTGACGTCAGCTGAGATCCGCACCGCAGCCGAGAGCAGCGGCGCCGCCAGCACCAGCCCGACGGTGCCGAACAGGCAACCGCCGGCGATCGTCGCGATCAGCACGGCCAGCGGATGCAGCTTGAGAGCCGCGCCGTAGGCGATCGGCTGGACAAGCTGCTGGAGGATGCCATTCGCGAGCAGAACTACGACCGCAAGCGCCAGCGCCGCCTCGGGCCCCTCACCGCCGAGGGCGATCAGGACTGCGAAGGCCCCCGCCGTCCAGGCACCCAGATAAGGAACGTAGCCGCCGACGAAGGTGACCGCCGCAATCGTGCCCGGCAGGGGAACCCCGAGGAGCAACGCCCCGGCCCCGACGATCGTCGCGCTCCAGAGCGCGACGACGGTGACCCCGAGGAAGTAACCGCGCATGCTGCCGGCCACGCGGCCCAGGATCGAGCGGGCCAGCGGCACCGGGACGCCGAGATGGCGCTCGACGAAGCCGCCGATCGTCGGGGCGTCCTTGAGCAAGAAGAAGAGGCTGAGCGCGGTGAAGGAGAGGAAGACGGTCAGTGACGCGAGCTTGTCGACTCCGCCTAGCAGGCCGTGGGTGAGGGCGGAAAAGGCGGAGCTGATCGAGGCGCTCGCGTCGGCGTTCGCGTTCGCGGCGGTGGTCGAATTCACCCCGAGGTCGCCGACCCAGGACTCGATCTCGCTCCCGCCTTCGCGAAGCCGCTCGGAGAGGCTGTCTGCCTGGCTGGCGATCCCCGCCAGGACGAGCAGCCCGACGCCGATGCCGACTGCGATGATCGCGAGGAAGACGAGCCCGGCGCCGATCCCCCTCGGGATCCCGCGCCGGCGCAGCCAGTCCACGAGGGGAGAGGTCACCGAAGCGATGATCCCGGCCACGATCACCGGCAGCACGATCGTCTCCGTCAGCGAGAGCAACCAGATCGCGCCGATCAGCGCGGCCGCGGCACCGACCAGGAGCCAGGCGGAGAATCCCAAGTCGCGCAGCCACTGCGGCGCGGCGAACAACCCGCTCAGCTCGCCCGGCTCGATCTCAACGACCTCTTCCTCGCCGCCGGAGCCCTCACGCCCGGGCCGGCGAAGCCTGCCGCGGAGAATCGCTCGACGCTCGCTCATCGCGTTGGCGGACGATACGCGGCGCCCCCGACAGCGAGACCGGTCCACCCTCACGTGACGATGCCCGACCGAGTCACCTACGTAGGCCACGCGACCGTACTCGCCGAGCTCGACGGGACCCGCTTGCTCACCGACCCCGTGTTGCGCGCACGGGTAGGGCCGCTACGGCGCCACGGCGCGCCGCCGGCGCCCGAGGTGGCGGAGGACCTCGACGCGGTGCTGATCTCCCACCTGCACCACGACCACGCCGATCTGCCCTCGCTGCGCCGGATCGGCAGTGACGTCCCGGTGCTTGCCGCGCCTGGGTCGCGCCAGCTGCTCGAGCGCAGCGGCTTCAGCGCCGTCTCGGAGCTGGCGCCGGGGGAATCCATCCAGGTCGGTGCGGTCACCGTCACCGCCGTCGAGGCGCAGCACCCGAGCGAGAGCCGGTTCGAGCGGCACTCGGAGCCCGTCGGCTTCCTCCTGGCTGGCTGCCGACGGCAGATCTACTTCGCCGGCGACACGGATCTCTTCGACGGGATGGCCGGGATTGGAACGAACCTCGACTTCGCGCTGCTGCCGATCTGGGGCTGGGGACCGAGCCTCGGCCCCGGCCACCTCGACCCAGAGCGCGCCGCCCGCGCGGCGGCGCTGCTCTCGCCCCGGGTCGCGATCCCGATCCACTGGGGCACGCTCTACCCATTCGGCCTGGCGCGGCTCCGCCCCGGCCCGCTGCGCTCGCCTCCCCGGGAGTTCGAATCCTGGATGCGGGACCTGGCGCCTCAGGTGGAGGCGCGGGTGCTGGCGCCCGGCGAGATGGCCTCGCTTTCGTAGTCGGAGTGCCCGAGCTGCGCCAGCCAGCTCCGGAAAATCCGGTGGACGCTTTCAGCGCCGACCACGTCGTCCTCAGGCCAGGCCAGCTCGCTCGGGTGGAGCACGAACGGGAAGCTCTGGGTTCCCCCCATGCCGCCGTGCGAGCCGACCAGCTCCTCGAAGGCGGCGACCTCACCGAACTCCGGCCAGAAGGTGCTGTTGAGCATCAGGTCGGCGCAGTGTGGGAAGGCGTCGGTACGCCGCAGGTGCTCGGCGGCATGCGGGCCAAACGGCGCGAGCGGGTCCTCCCCCTCGACCCGGTCCTCGTCGAGGAACCTGGTTCCGCCCTTGCCGACCGCGATCGCCCCCGAGCGCTCGGAGCGCACCAGCACGAACCCGATCCCGAGGTGGTCGCGGAGCGCCGGCAGCAGGAGGGGGTAGAGAGCCTCGAGCCGCTCCAGGGTCACCCGCCCCGGCTCGCGCGGGAAGCTGACCAGGCCGAGGCACCCCGAGGCCATCACGGAGAGCTCCGGGACCCCGTCGCCGTGCGTCTCCGCGACCTCGCGGCGGGAATCGCGGTCGAGCGCGAC
>JBAREU010000066.1:0-3843 GCA_049796515.1 Solirubrobacterales bacterium | reverse complement strand
GCACTGCGGCGGCGTGCCCGGGGCGCCGGAGACGCAGGCGCGGAAGCCCTCGTCGGCGGCCCGCACGCGGCGGCGCATCGCCGATATGTCCGGTTGCACGGCGGTCCAGAGATCGCTGCCAGCGCCGGCCTTCAGCCCGACCTCGCTGGTCGCCTCCCCCTGGAAGAAGCTGCCGATCGTCCCCGTCTCCACACCGCTCGGGCGGAAATAACGGCGACTCGGACGCAGGCTGAAGCGCTCACCTCCCTGCTCGACGCCGAGCACGGCGCCGAACGTGAAGGCGTTGGAATCGACGTCCACGGTCGGCCGCTCGTAGGTGATGGTGCGGCCGTCCACCTCGGTGCTGTCCCCCGGTGCCAGCCGCACGTCGCGGTTGGTCTGGAAGCTGGAGGAGGCGGCGATGCCGATCAACAGCACGGCGATGCCGGCATGAACGATGTAACCGCCGTAGCGGCGACGATTGCGCGAGACGACCGCAGCCAGCGCCGCCGCCAGCGAGCCGCCGTGCAACGAGCGCCGCGCCGCCGCGCCGCGCCAGAACTCCTGCGCGAGACCGGTCAGGGAGAACGCGGCGAAGACGAAGAGGGCGAGGGCCCAGAGGCTCTCGGCGGCGTCGGTGAACAGTGCCAGCCCCAGGCCGACGGCGACCGCGACGCATGCCGGCACGAAAAACACCCGCCGCGCCGAGTCCCAGCTGATCCGCCGCCAGGCGAGCAGCGGGCCGATTCCGGTGAAGAGCACAAGCAGGATCGCCAGCGGCGTCGTGTAGCGATCGAACCAGGGCGCCGCCAGCGAGGCCTTCTCGCCGGTGAACAACTCCGAGATCAGCGGGAAGAACGTGCCCCAGAAGATCGTCGCGGTCAGCGCCACCAGGAGGAGGTTGTTGACCAGGAAGACCGCCTCGCGCGAGGCCAGCGAATCGATCTGCTTCTCCGAACGCAGGTCGTCCATCCGTGAGACGATCAGCGCGGTCGAGCCGACCAGGACGACCGCGATCAGGCCGAGGATGTAGGGGCCGACGGTGCTGTCGCCGAAGGCGTGGATCGATTGCAGGACGCCGGAGCGGACGAGGAAGGTGCCGAGCAGTGCCAGCGAGAAGGTGGCGACGATCAGGCTCGCGTTCCAGGCTTTCAGCATGCCGCGCTTCTCCTGGACCATCACCGAGTGCAGGAAGGCGGTCCCGGTCAGCCACGGCATCAGCGCCGCGTTCTCGACCGGGTCCCAGGCCCAGTAGCCACCCCAGCCGAGCTCGGTGTAGGACCAGCGCGCGCCCAGTAATAGGCCAAGGCCGAGGAAGGCCCAGGCGATCAGCGCGAAGCGCCTCGTCGAGCGGATCCAGGCGGCGTCGAGGCGGCGGGTGACGAGGGCGCCGATGGCGAAGGCGAAGGGGATCGTGAAAGCGACGTACCCCGAGTAGAGCATCGGCGGGTGGATCATCATGCTCGGGTGCTGCAGCAGCGGGTTCAGCCCGACCCCGTCTGCCGGCGCCGGGCTCACGGTCGCAAACGGGTCGACGCCCCCGGCGAACAGCATCAGGCCGGTGAAGAAAGCGGCGATCCCGGCCATCACCGCGGTTGCGTAGGGGACGATCTCGCGCAGCTTGTTCCGCGTCGCGTAGAGGGCCAGCGAGGAGGCGATCGAAAGCACCCAGGCCCAGAGCAGCAGCGAGCCCTCCTGGCTCGACCACATCGCCGCCAGCTTGTAGAAGGTCGGCGTCTCGATCGAGGAGTGCTGCTGGACGATGTTGAGCGAGAAGTCGTCGCCGGCGAAGGCGATCTCGATCAGAGCGACGCAAAAGGTGAGCAGCGCGCAGAGAAGGTAGACGACGCGTCGCGAGCGATCCACCCAGTGCTGGGCGCCATTGCGGCCGAGCAGCGCCGCGACGGCGGCGCCAATCGCGACGAGGAAGGCGAGCGGCAGCGCGACGCTGCCGAGGCTAGCCGTCATTCGAGCCGGAGCTCTGGGTGGTGAACTTCGAGGGGCACTTGGTCACCAGGGTGTCGCGTTCGCCGACGAAGACCCCACGCTCGAGCGTGCCGTCGAGGATGATCTCGCGCCCGCCGCGGAAGGGGTCCGGCACGGTGCCGGTGTAGGTCACGGGGATGCTCTGGCTGGCGTCGTCGCGGTCGGCGACCCGAAAGCGGATTCCCTCTCCCTCTCGCTGGATCGACCCCTTGACCACCCTGCCGGTCAACTGGTAGCTGGAGCCGGTCGGGGCGTCGAGCAGCTGCGAGGGCTCCTTCGCCTCGGTCGAGGCGCTGAACGAGGTGTAGACGAGGCCCACGGCGAGCAGGACGGCGACGCCGAGCGCGACCACCAGCCGGATCTGTCGCTTGCGGGCGGGATCCACAGGGCCAGGGATTATCGCAACTGCGAGAATGGCTCGATGGAGCCAGTCTTGCTGATCACCGGCGCCAGCAGCGGCATCGGCGCCGCCACGGCGCGGGCGGCGGCCGGAACGCACCGGTTGGTGCTGGCAGCGCGACGCCTGGAGCCCCTGCAGGAGCTGGTCGAGGAGCTCGGCGGCGAGGAGCGGGCGATCGCCATCCGTTGCGACGTCACCGAGTGGGACGAGGTGGAGTCGATGAGCGCAGCTGCGCTGGAGCGGTTCGGTCGCATCGACGTGGTCTTCGCCAACGCCGGCTTCGGCGCCACCCGCGGCTTCCTCGAGGAGTCGCCGGAGCACTGGCGGTCGATGGTCCTGACCAACGTCTACGGCGTCGCGCTGACGATCCGCGCCACCCTCCCCCACCTGCTCGAGCGCGGCGACGGCCATTTCCTGGTGACCAGCTCGGTCGCCGGCCGGCGCGCCCTGCCCGGCTCGCTCTACTCGGCGACCAAGTGGGCCGCAACGGCGATCGGCGAGGCGCTGCGCGCCGAGCTGCGCCAGATGCACGAAAACCACGCGATCAAGGTGACGCTGATCGAGCCCGGCATGGTCGACACCCCTTTCTTCGACAACCGGCCCGGGGAGTGGGCGCTGCAGGACGACGACATCGCCCGCGCCGTGATCTACGCGATCGAGCAGCCGGGCAACGTCGACGTCAACGAGATCCTGATCCGCCCGACCAGCCAGCCGATCTGAGCAGCAGGCGCACCGCGCGCCAGTAGGCACGCAGGGCGAAGCGGGCCGGCATCGAGCGGGCGATCGCCGGGATGAAGGGCGAGTCGAGGTCGGGGGTGAGCCAGGCGGCGAACTCGGCGGCGCTCACGGCGCGATGCGCCTGCACCTGGCGCCGCTCACGCATCAGGCGCGGCAACCAGCGGATGACTTCGCCCAGAGCGGCGAGCTTCTGCCGTCCCCAGCCGGCCGCGATCGAGGCCGGGATCAGCGCCAGCTCGGTGAGAAGCAGGGCCGGTGCCAGCAAGACCAGCAGCCCCCCCGGATAGACGCGGATCAGGAAGGCCCAGCGGTTGCGCTCCAGCCAGCGCCACTTGTGTTCGCGGGCGCCGAACTCGTAGTCGTGGTCGACGACGGCGCTCGGCTCGATCCCCAGCGTGCCTCCTGTGAGGCGCAGCCGCAGCGAGAGGTCGACGTCCTCGTGGTAGAGGAAGAAGCGCTCCGGGAAGCCGTCGACCTCGTCCCAGGTGCGGCGCGGGATCGCAAGGCAGGCGCCGGAGAGCGCCGTGACCTCGCCGGCCGCCGGCGCCTCGCCGATCGGGCGTCCATGCCGACCCGCCCAGACGATGCCGGTGAAGTGGACCGGGTTCCCGGCTGAGTTGATCGTCCTGCCGTCGCCGTCGGCGACCAGAGCCTGCCAGGCGGCCCAACGGCGTTCGTCCACCCAGGGCCGCCGGATCGCCTCGCCGAAACCGGGCCGCGGCGCGGCGTCGGGATTGAGG
>JBAREU010000065.1:0-4262 GCA_049796515.1 Solirubrobacterales bacterium | reverse complement strand
GGCTGGCGAGGTAGAGCAGAGTCAGCGCTCCCGCGCGCGCCTTGAACCCGCCCTGACTGGCCTCGATAGTGCGCAAAATCCGCGCTAATTATGTCACGCAGGCGTTCTGTTTGGGAATTAGTTGGGGCTCAACAGCTGGCGGACTCTCACTCCCCCTATAATTAACGATATGGACACCATCTCGGCGGCAACCCTGGCACGGGAGCTCGACACCTCGGTGCCTCGCGTCAGCCGAGCGGCCGAGCGGTTGGGACTCGACGCTCGGCAGCCGAATGGCCGCTTTGCCTTCACCTCGCTACAGGTTGACCGCCTGCGCCGTGCGCTTGGTGTGATTCCCGGAGCCGAGGGCTTGTCTCGTTCTGAGATGTTGGTTCTGGCCGCCCTGCGGAACGCGCCTTTCGGACTCGTGTCGGCTCGGGCGGTGGCTCGGCGGAGCCGTTTGTCGCCGACCACCGCGGCACGCTCCCTCGAATCTCTACGTGTCAAGGGCTTGGCGCGACAGTCGACGGAGACGGTCGCCGCGGGACGGATACAGAAGATGAACGTCTGGCGGGCGAACCCCCTGCATCCGTGCTGGCCGGCCCTCGACCCCGTTCTCGATGGGGTTGAGATGCCGGACAGACCCGGACGTCCCAAGAGGGTGGGGGAGAGGGTGCCTAGGCGCCTGCACCATCTTTTCTGGAACACGGCCGAGAGTCAGCTCGACGTTGAGAATGCGGGCGCCTATATCGCCCGGCGGCTGTTGCGGACCATGGACCTGCAGGGGCTGGCGTGGGGGGCGCGGGCGCTCCGGGCCGAGGATTGGAAGCGGGCCGCCCTGGCCCGGGGACTCGACCCGAAGGTGAAGCAGCTTGCTCGCAATCTCGCGGCTGCATCGCGATGAGCAATCTGCCTGATCGCCTTCGTCGCATTCTGCCGGCAGATACTGCTGCGACTTGGGTGACGCTCGCTCCGCATGTCCCGCGGGATCTTTATCTAGGCGGCGGCACGGCCGTCGCCGTGCACCTCGAGCACCGCGAAAGCCGCGACCTCGACTTCTTCTTCCATGGGGCGGTCGACCTCGGGCGGCTCGAGAGCGTGCTCGGCGAGCTGGGCGCCTTTGCTGTCACGCATCGGTCTAAGGGGACGCTGAAGGGCCTCTTTGGCGCCACCAAGATCGAGGTTTTCGACGCTTCCCAGCTCAATCGACTAACCGAGCCAATGGCCGTCGCCGGCCTCAACGTCGCCGGCCTCCACGACCTGATGGCGATGAAGATCAAGGTCATGGCCGAGCGTGGCGAAATGCGCGACTACTTCGACGTCAAGGCGATCGATGAAACAGGGGCGATTTCCGTCGAGGAGGGTGTCGAGCTCTACATGAGGCGCTACGGCATCGACCCGAGCAGCGAGGCGCTTCCTCACCTCTACCGGACGATGGGCGATCTGAGTGACGTCGAAGTCGACGATCTGCTGCCGATCGACCTGGCGGAGCTACAGCAGTGGTGGAGTATGCGCCAGGTGCGGGTGCTGCGGAACTCCGATCGCTTCGGCTGACTCAGCTCACCGGCACTCCAAAGAGGCTTTGGTGCAGCTCGTCGAGCAGCCCGCGGGCAAGGCGGCGTTCGCCGCCGCTCCTGACCCGCTTGGCCCCGGCCTCGATCACCGTGTCGAGCCAGTCGGCGGCGGAGGCGTCGGCGCGGGCGTCGGCGCTCTCGTCGAGGCCCTGCCTGCAGGCGACGACCTGGCCCTTCTTGACCTCCGCTGTGACGCCGGCGGGACTGGGGAAGACGCCTTCGTCGAGCTCCACCGCCAGCGCGCAGATACCGGACAGCTTCTCCGGCAGCTCGAGCAGTGGCAGGGTCAGGTGAAAGGCTGCCTCGACGTCCATCGCCGCGATCGGCGCCGTATCGCCAGGCGGGTGCCGCTTCTCCTGCCGCGCCGCGGCGGCAAGGGGCGCGATCGCCTTGCGCAGCCACTCCGTCGGGGCGAATCGCTCTTCGTCGTATTCGTCGAAGACGACCTCGAGCAGTCCCACGCTCTCCATTTCGTCGACCCGGTTCCCGACCACCTCCTCGCTGAGCACGCCAACCGCCTCGGTCGTCTCCGGGACCGTAAGCGGTTCCGCCGCCAGGGCATGGATCACGTTCGAGGACCAGCCGCCGAGCAGTGCCGAGAGCGTCGGGGCCGCGTCGGGCCCCAGCTCCAGTGCTCCGTCGGGGCATTCGCTGAGCCAGCGTTCGAGGACGAAGCCGACGAAGAGCAGGTCGGTCCCGGACGGGGACGCCCGCAACCCGGTCTCCCAATCGATTGGTTCGCCGGGATCGCGATCGGGATCGGCCGGTTCGACCAGGTAGGGGTCGGTGATGATGTCGAGGTCGATCGGGTCCTCGGGATCCGGCAGCTCGACCCCCTCCATCAGCTCGACCCCGGTGGCGGCTTCGGCGAGTAGCGTCAGCAGGATGCCGCGCTCCATCGGGCTGGCGAGGTAGAGCAGAGTCAGCGCGCCCGCGCGCGCCTTGAACCCGCCGCGGCCGGTCTCGATGTCGAGCGGGTCACTCAACCTTCAGGCAACCGGAACGCCGAAGAGGGCCTTGTGCAGGGCGTCGAGCACAGCGGCCGCCAGCCACTTGTCGCCGCCGGTCCGAACGGTCTTCGCATCGGGCTCGATCACCGTGTCGAGCCAGTCGCCGATGGGACCGGCGGCCCAGGCGTTGGCCTTGCCTTCGAGGCCGGGCTCGATGGAGACGAGCTGTCCCTGCTCGATCCGCGTCGTGACGCCGGTGAGGCCCGATCCCCTGTCCGCGCCGAGGTTGATGCCGAGCTTGCAGGTGCCGGTGATCTCGGGCGGCAGTGAAATGAGGGACAGGCTGAGCAGGAAGCCGGCTTCGACGTCGAGCACGTCGATCGGCTCCGCCCCGGCGATCGGTGTGCGCAGCTCGATCCGGGCCGCGGCGATCAGCGGAGCGATCCCAGCCCGCAACCAGCTCGTGAGTGCGTAGACGGCGTCTTCGCCGCCCTCCTCCGGATGCACCTCGACCTGACCGGCGCTCTGCATCGCCAAGAGATGGCGCTTCAGTGCCCGGCGGCTCATGCTCTCGACCGTACGATGGAGCTCGCGGAAGGTGAGCGGTCCGCGGGCGAGCGCGTGGACCACCGCCGCTGACCAACCTTCGGCCAGGGCGACGATCGCCGCGTCGCCCTCGGGGCTGTCGAAGGGCAGCGGGCCCTGTGGTGCGCTGTGCAGCCAGCGTTCGGCGGAGAAGCCGACGAAGAGCGCCTGTCGGCCTTCGGGACTGATCGCGTAAAGCTCGCCAGGGGACAGTTCGACCACCCGTTCCTGCATCGTCCGCAGGATCTCCCGTTTCACCGGGTCCGTGGCCATCAGCAAGACGCGCGCGCCTGCACGCATCTTGCGTCTATTGGACCTTGCATGGCCTCCCAGCACAGCAAGTGCATTGTGCCACTTGGCGACACTTTTTGGGAACAAGCCAAGTCCTCGCCGCCCTGTCTTGGGCGGATTCGTGCGAGTTGGCTGGAGGGACTCAAGCCGGAGCGCCCTGCTGTCGAGCTAGATAAGCGAACGTATGAGGGAGCAGCTCAACAGCAACCCGCTCGTGCAGCTCGCGGTCGTCGCCGTCCTGCTGGTTGGGGTCGCCGTCTTCCTCATGTCCTCGGGCGGCGGCGAAGAAGAAGAATCGCCGAGCGCCGGCGCGACCGAAGCGACCGTCAGCGTCGTCGGCACCGACGCCAGCGGCAGCGCGACGGGGGCGACCCCCGGCGAAGCGGTCGAAGGGGCGGTTGAAGAGGCGACCGAAGCGGCCGGCGGAGAATCGCTCTCCTCGGCTCTCTCCGCGACCGGCCAGACCTCCACCGTTGCCCCGCCCCTGCCGCGCCCGGTGCTCGACGCCTGGAAGGCGAATCGCACCCTCGTCCTGCTCTTCGTCCGCGACGGCGGCATCGACGACCGCCTGGTCAAGACGGCAACCGCCAGCCTGGCCGGGTTCCGCGACGCCGCGGTCTTCGTCGTCCCTGCTGCCAAGATCGCCCGCTACGCGGCGATCAGCGAGGGCGTCGGGGTCGACCGCGTGCCGGCGCTCGTCGTCGTCACGCCCAAGCACCTGAAGAAGACGGTCCCGACCGCCTCGGTCAGCTACGGGTTCCAGAGCCCACAGAGCATCGCCCAGGCCGTGATCGACGCAGGCTACGAGGGCAAGACGCTCGACTACCACCCGTGACCGGAGGCTGAGCATGGACTCGCGGGACTTCCCGAGCCACCTGCGCCC
>JBAREU010000064.1:0-3611 GCA_049796515.1 Solirubrobacterales bacterium | reverse complement strand
GTCCTGGTCGATCGCGACACCCGGCCGGCATTGGGCAACGTCGAGCGGCTCGGCCTCGGCGAGCGCGTCGAGCTGGTCCGGGCGAGCGTCGATCGCTGGCTCGCTGGCCGCGGCGCTGAGTCGAACGAGCCCCGCTTCGACCTCGTCCTCGTCGACGCCCCCTATAAACTCGCGGACCGCGTGGGGCAGGAACTGAATACACATCTGCCGCATCTCCTCACCGAGGGAGGACGGGCGGTAGTCGAGAGCGGCGCACGCAGGCCGTTGCGGATCGATTCGCTCGAGCCCTTGCGTCAGCGCCGCTACGGCGCCGCCGACGTCTCCATCTACGGAGGGACGGGCGCCTGATGGCCGCGCGCGACAGCACCGTCGTCTGTCCGGGTAGCTACGACCCGGTCACCAACGGCCACCTCGACATCATCACCCGCAGCTCCGAGGTGTTCGAGCGGGTTGTCGTCGGCATCGTCAACAACCCGATGCGCAAGGACAAGACGCTCTTCACGGCTGAGGAGCGCAAAGGGTTGATCGAAGAGGCAACCGCGGACCTGCCCAACGTCGAGGCGAGGATCTTCTCCAACCTTCTGGTCGAGTTCGCGCGCGAACTCGGGGCGAGGGCGATCGTCAAGGGACTGCGGGCGATCTCCGACTTCGAGTACGAGTTCGAGATGGCGCAGCTCAACCGCAAGCTCGACCCCGGGATCGAGAGCATCTACATGATCGCCTCGCCCCAGTACAGCTTCCTCTCCTCGACTGGGGTGAAGGAAATGGCGACCTTTGGCGGTGACGTATCCGACCTCGTTCCGGGCCCCGTAGCGACCGCGATGGCGGGCCGCCTGCCCGAAAGGTAGGCTTTCGCCAACGTCGCCCCCGTGGGCGAGAGTTTGCAAAAAGCCGAGGATTTCACGGCTTCTTCACCGAAAATGCCACTGACACGTAGGCTTACGCCCTGCTAATGGACGTTCTGGTCCTCATAGACAAGCTGGACGACGTCGTCCACAACGCCCGACCCGTGCCGCTCACGGATCAGGTTCGCGTGGACCGCGAGGAGATCTACGACCTCCTCGATCAGATGCGTGCGACGATCCCCGAGGAGATCAAGCAGGCCCGCTGGATCGTCAAGGAGCGCCAGGAGATGCTCGCCGAGGCCAAACGCGAGGCGGAGCGGATCGTGCGCGAGGCGCGGGAGCAGCAGGCCCGCCTGATCTCCGACGAGGAGGTCACCAAACAGGCCGAGCGAGCCGCCGACGAGATCGTCGAGGACGCCCGCACGAGGGAGCGCGAGATCCGGCTCGGCGCCGAGGACTACGCCGACGAGATCCTCAACACGCTTGAGGTCAACCTGCAGAAGTTCCTCGCGGCCGTGCAACGCGGCCGCGACCGGCTCGCCGGCCGCGACGAAGAGCAGCAGCCGGTCGCCGAGCTGGACGAGCAGCAGTAGCGCTCAGTACGCCGCGCGAACAACCGCTAGATCGTCTGCCCGCCAGGTGACCTCGCCGTTGCACCACTCGACCAGGTTGTCGAGCTGGTCCGATTCGAAGCGGTCGCCGATCACCAGGGAACGGGAGTGCTCGCGCACCCGCCGGAAGAGCGCCTTCTTCTGGTCGTCGGTCAGGTCGTTGACGGAGAGAACGGAGATGACCAGGTCCCAGGGGCCGTCGGGAAGGGGATCCTCCATACGAGCGAGTTGGACGTCGTCGTAGGTCTGACGGGCGCGGAAGACCATGTCGGGGCTGGAGTCGAGCCCGACCACCCAGGCCTCGGGGAAGGCCTCGATCAACCGCTTCGTCGTCTCGCCCGTCCCCATCCCCAGCTCCAGCACCCGCTCGGGCGGGAAAGGGATCGCCGCGACCGCCTGCTCCTGCAGTTCGTCGTAGCGGGGGATCTTGGAGCGAATCCGCTCCAGGTACTCATCTGGCGTCCAGTCGAATTGACCCATTTCGTAACCTCGTTGGGGAGTGCCATCGTAAGCGGCAGGGCGGAGGAGCTCGCAATGGCCAGAACGCCAACCACGATCATCGATCTCACACGTCTCTCGCTGGCCCACGGACAGGGGGCGCGCCTGGATCTTCCGGTTCGCCTCGATCCGCTCGAGCTAGGCGGTCAGACCTACGACCCTGGTGCGGGAGCCCTGGAGACCAGGCTCGACGTCTCGCGACCGAGCAACGGCTACGCCTTGCGGTTGTGCTTTCCGCTCCGCGTCGAGGGTCCCTGCATGCGCTGCCTCGAGGGGGCGGCGGTGGAGACCGAGGTGGACGCTCGCGAGGTCGATCAGTCCGACACCGAGGACGAGGAGCTGCGCAGCCCCTACGTCGTCGACGACCAGCTGGACCTCGGCCGCTGGGCGCACGACGCCGCCATTCTCGCTCTGCCAACCCAGCTCCTCTGCCGTCCCGAGTGCGCCGGCCTCTGCCCCGTGTGCGGCGAGTCCCTCAACGACGCCGCTCCCGAGGATCACAAGCACGACAGCGGCGGCGACCCTCGTTGGGCGAAGCTCGACGAGCTGAAGCTGGATCAGTAAGACGTCGCTCTCGCTCTTTCGGCGGGGCGCCCGCTACCATTCCGCGACCGATGGCCGTTCCGAAGAAGAGAACCTCGCGCACGCGGCGGGACAAACGGCGTGCTACGCACAAGGCCGACAAGGCGCGGCTCAATAAGTGTCCGCGCTGCCACAGCCCCCGCCTGCCGCATCGCGTCTGCCCGACCTGCGGTACCTACAAGGGTCGTGAGGTGATCGAGCACTCGATCGTCGACCCGACCCAAGGCGCCTCCACCGACGCCCAGGAGTAATGCCCGTCGCCGACGGCGTCACCGTCGCTCTCGACGGCTTCGGTGCTGAGCAGGGTTTTGACGTCCTGGCCGAGGGCGTGAGGTTGGCCGCGGCGGATGGAGTCCGGATTCGGGTCTTCGGCCCCGAGCCTGAGCTCAATCTGGCGGGTGTCGATGGGGTCGAAGTGATCCCGACCAGCGAGTGGATCGGCAACGACGAGGATCCGGTTCCTGCCGTACGGGCGAAGAAGGAGGCCTCGATCGTGCGGGCCGCACGCGACGTCGCTGCCGGCGATGCCGACGCGATGGCCAGCCCCGGTTCCACCGGGGCGACGATGGCGGCGGCGACCTTTGGCCTGCGCCGGCTCAAGGGGGTGCAGCGCCCGGCGCTGGCGGTGCAGCTGCCGGTTCCCGGCCAGTCCGTCCTCTTCCTCGACGTCGGCGCCAACGTCGAGGTGCGCGCCCAGCACCTGATCCAGTTCGCCTTCCTCGGTGCCGCCTTCAGCGAAGCGGTGCTCGGGGTCGAACGGCCGCGGGTCGGGTTGCTCTCGGTTGGCGAGGAGGCCGGCAAGGGCAGGGAGGGGGTGGTCGCCGCGCACGCTCAACTCACCGCCGCGCCGGGGATCGAGTTCATCGGCAACGTCGAGGGCGGTGACCTGCCGAGCGGCGCGGTCGACGTCGTCGTCACCGACGGTTTCACCGGCAACATCTCGCTGAAGTTGATGGAGGGGACGGCGCGCACCGTGACCACGGCGATCCGCGAGGCAGCCCGCTCCAACCCGCTCGCCACCCTCGGTGGGTTGCTGATGCGCCCCGCGCTGGGAGGGTTGCGGCGTGAGCTGCAC